>NZ_DFTS01000016.1:0-327 GCF_002383015.1 Idiomarina sp. UBA4206 | reverse complement strand
AACCCAGCCGAAGCTGGGTTTTTTGTAAGCTTTAGAACCAATTACTTGATTTTAGCTTCTTTGAAGATCACGTGCTTACGAACCACTGGATCGAATTTTTTGATCTCCATTTTTTCTGGCATGGTGCGTTTGTTCTTGTCTGTGGTATAGAAGTAACCCGTACCAGCAGATGACACTAAACGAATCTTATCGCGCATAATTGAGTTCCTTAAACCTTAACACCACGGCCGCGGAGATCCGCTAATACCGCATCAATACCGTTTTTATCAATAATACGCATACCTTTAGTAGAAATGCGTAACTTAACCCAACGCTTCTCGCTTTCTA
>NZ_DFTS01000024.1:10351-11705 GCF_002383015.1 Idiomarina sp. UBA4206 | reverse complement strand
GCAGCGGTATCAAATCAGAAGGGCGGGGTTGGTAAAACTACCGTGACGGTTAACCTGGGCAAAAACCTGGCCTACATGGGCAAGCGGGTGTTGCTGATCGACAATGACCCTCAAGGTAATCTGACGATGGCTATTTTTGGAGATGAGCTGCCGTCTGAAATTGTTGAGTGGGATGGTGCCGGGGCGTCAGCGCCGGGCGGCTCGCATAGCTATAACCTGTACATTGAAGGGGTTGAAGTTAAGCCGGTACCGGCTATTGAAAATCTGCATGTCATTGGGGCAAGTAAGCACCTTGCGGAGATTTCTACGAAGCCTTTTGAGGTGATTTTCGATTTCAAAGAGAAGATTGAAGCCCTTCGTGATCAATACGACTACATCCTGATCGACTGCTTGCCGGCATTTGGCTCCTTGCAGACAGCGGCACATATGACAGCCGACTACCTGGTAATTCCGACGCACCTGGAAGATTTTAGTGTGACTGGTATTGATGCGCAGATGAAAACGGCGACTCAGACCAAGCGCCGTCTGAATCCAGGGCTGTCTTTGTTGGGCATTTTGGCGAACGAGGTCAGCAGCCAGCGGGTGCTTGTCGAAGAGCATTTTTACAACCAATTGGCTGAGAAATATGGTGAATATCTTTTCAAGACGAAGATAACCAAGTCGGCGAAAGTGAAAGAGTCTCACGCGATGCGTAAGTCTATCTCGGAATACAAACAGAATTCCGACCAGGCGCGTCAGTACATGGCTTTCACGAAGGAATTTATTGAGCGTGTCGAGGTTGGTAATGACCAATAAGTTTTCTCAGCAGGTGAGCAAAGGCAAGGGTGGCCAGAAGCCAAAGGTCGATATTACAGACCTATTGGCCGATTCTGGTACTGACGAGCTGGTAAACCGCGCAAAGTCTGAGGGCCGTTATTTGTCGTTGCCTGCTGAGGCGTTCGTGCCAGATCCGAACCAGCCTCGCAAGACTTTCGACCAGGAAAGAATTGATGAGCTGCGGGTAAGCATTGAGAGCAATGGCCAGCTTCAGCCGATACTGGTAGGTGATCGCCTGCCAGATGGTACCTATCCGATCATTGCGGGTGAGCGGCGGTGGCGAGCAATCCGGGATTCGGAAAAGGTCAGCGTTGTTGATGCAATCATTCGTAGCGGTGATGTTGACGAGCTGCATTTGCTGTTAATGCAGATCGACGAGAACAACCAGCGGGAGCAGATCCCAGCAATTGAAAATGCAATGGCCATGAAGCGGGTAGCCGATATATGCCGAGCTGAAGGTAAGGATCAGGCGTATGCAGCAAAGCTGTTGAATGTCAGCCCTGGGCGGCTATCAAAGCACCTTGCATTGTTAGATGCG
>NZ_DFTS01000024.1:9740-10316 GCF_002383015.1 Idiomarina sp. UBA4206 | reverse complement strand
TCTGTGGTTACAGGGCTTTCTACGCATGGTGAAACACAGGATGTTGACGTGCTGTACAACCTGGCTAAAGCCGCCGAAAGCAAGCCCGAAGAAGTGGCTGAACTGATTGATCAGTGGCGTAGCGGGGAGCTTGAAACAAACCTTCGTAAGGCCAGCACAGAGCTGGCTGGCGAGGCAAAACAGGCCAAGAAGGAGGCCAAAGAGAACCAGGACAGCGGAGCCGGGGCAGAGGGTAAAAAGGGAGGCAAGCCGCCCAAGGGTGATGATGTGCCGCCCAAGCCGAAAAAGGCCTCAGCGGTGCGCCTGGAGCTGGATAAGGACGAATTCATGTTGACCGTAGAGCTGGGCAATAAAAAGCTGAGCTTCAGGGTTGAGGCGGATACAGTCGTTTCGTTGAAAGACGATATTGCGAAGAATTGGAGCAAGTAATGTCAGAACAGAATGCAAGTTATGGTGAAGATAAACCGGCGGACAACAGTGTGAGCTTAGGGAAGTGCTGGGCAGCACTGCGCAACGAAAACGTTGTGGGCATCATTTCCATGCGGGTACCCAGTGATGTGGATTTTGATGCGTACC
>NZ_DFTS01000024.1:0-9663 GCF_002383015.1 Idiomarina sp. UBA4206 | reverse complement strand
GTGGATTTTGATGCGTACCGCAAAAAAGCCACAGAATGCCTGGAAATGCTTGGCCAGGTGAAATCCGGTGAGCTGATTGAACGTGACGGGGAGCGTTACTTTATCCAGCGACCGACTCATGCGAATCGCAGCAAGAAGCCGCGCCAAGCGAAGGAATACCTGGTTTTTCAGCCGCGCAATGTGTGACGAATTTGAACCGATAGAGCAACGCCTTTTCAAGGCATTGCTGATGAATGTGAAAGCGAAGCCGGCAGTCATTCTGAAAGGCACACCAAGTGGCTTTGAGGTGTTAGTGGAGCAGGGTAAAACCCTTTTCAAGTTGTACACACAGAGGAAGTCGCCAAGAGTTTTCCGATCACCTAATACGGCGATTAACTTTCTGGCGGAATTGGGTGCTGAACGTGTTGTGATTGATGGTTTGGGTAACTGGAAACCCGACACATATGTGAACCAAAGCAGTCGCCCAAAACGAAAAGCGGCTGCAAAAAGTAAAGCAACCTAAATAGGAGTAAGACCAAAGATGAACGATATGAATCAGCCCCCGATTGACGCCTATGACGACTTCCCGGAAGTGGGTAGCCAGCCTCAAGCGGGCGAACAGCAACAGAAAAAGGATGACCGGAAGGGTTTTCAAAATCCGGTTTTTCCGAATGACTCAGTGACTACCTGTAGCGGGTTTATCAATGAGATCCGCAGTCATGTAAAAGATAACGACACGCTGTTTTTTGTTCGGGCGGGATTGATACAAGGGTCGCGTCGAAATGAACGGGGTGAATGGGAAGGCGACATTACGAACTGTGATCTGCTGGTCGGTTCTACGCTGAAAAAGTGGGCAGAGTCAATGAAGCAATTCAAAGACCCGTTTTCTGGTATCCGGGTGACTTTCGTGATTCGTAATCTGAAATTCACACCTGGTATTTATGAGGGTAAGCCGGTTCTCAGCAGTCGCGGAGTGCTGGAGGCCATTACTATCGGTCATCTTGATCAATAGCGGTGGACAGCTCGTTGAGGCGTATGGGTTTAGTGTGGATGGCCTTCGGACGTATGGACAGACTGATGGACAACCGTGGACGGTAAACCGACCACTGGTTGACCACAGCCATGACCACACTGCCAACCACATCAAGCCCACACTCTGACCACCGAGGAAGCTGGCAACAATAAACAACAAGTCAGTGAGTTTTTATGAATGATTTTAAAGCGGTAATTCAGCTTGCAGTAGCGTTGAGAGAGGTGTTCGAGACGGCTGTAGTGTTGATGGTTCTTTACGGTGTGGCTACGGCATTGATTGTTGTCGATATGTATATGGTTTATTCGCAGTTACTGCCATTTGAACGCCTGTGGACGAGCCTCAGTGTACTTGATCAGGGCCGGTTAGTTCTTTTGCCGGTAATGTTTGGTTTGGCCACCTGGTACGGTTTAGGAGCGTTTTGCTCATATTCTAATCGCTATGTGTTCCGCTGAGTTAAGCCGGATAAAAGCGATGGAGGTTTATCATGCTGAAGATTGCAATATTTTTTGGTCTGTTCCTGGCATTCATGCTTTATCGCGTGATTGTTAATTACCAGGGGCGGGAAGTAACGGCCCCTAGCCGGGCCAACGTCAAAGATGACGACAATGTTGTCTATGACCCCAATATGTTCTGGCACCCTTTAAATCACTACAACGATTGAAGGTTGGAACATCAAGCGTATGGATGGCGGTTTTGATGGCCTTACAGGTTTAGTAGTTGCCGCTTGGTTATTATTTCTTTATGGAATTTTTTAAATGAAAAAAACTACCTTGGCATTGATTATTTCAATGGCGCTAGTGGGATGTGGCGGAGGCGGCAGCTCTGATTCTACTTCAGCTCCACCTAGCGCCGGGAATCCCCCTGGTAATCCAGGAGCAGAGAATCCGCCGCCGTACCAGGCTCGTTCCTGGACACCGGGTTTCCAGTTAAGCAACCCCAACAGGCAGGCCCACAACCCTACTGTTAGTGTTTTAAATAACGGCACTGTGTTGGCCGCATGGGCTGAAGCCGCGACAGACGACAAGCCTTCGGCTGTCTTTGCTTCGGTGTTGCGCGCTGATTTGCCGGAGGCTGAACGTCAACGGGATGCCCTTCAGATTAGCCAGCTCGATGACGGCATTGATTCGGTGCTCGTCAATACCCGTTGGAACTTCACTGGTGAAGTGGAGCGGTTTACACCATCACCTCAATTGGCTGTATCGGCAGACGGTGTGGGCCACGTTGCCTGGTTGCAGAATGATGGCGTTACGACTTCGGTTTATGTTGCTGATTATGTTCCCCAGGGCGGATCATGGTCTGCCGCTTTCTCTGTGGAATCAACTGATGAGCCATGCAGCGAAATTAAATTGATGGCCTTGGAAAACGGCGACGCGGTGTTGCTGTGGAAGCAAGCAGGCGTGGACACCATAGCGTTGAAGGGGGTTGCGTATTACGCAAATACTGGTAGCTGGGGCGCTGTGTTTGACGTGGCAGGGGATGTTAAGGCAGACGCAAATGTCGCTATTTGGGAGCGTGATGGCTCTGTATTCGTTGGTTATCTGGCCTCAGTAGACGCTGAGAATGACCGCCTATCTGTCGCAAACCTGGATCTAACCAGTTTGATGGCCACGACCAAAGAGGTTGATTCGGCTGGGCTGAAAGGCAGTGTGGTTGGTACTGCATTTGACGGTAACGATGTACTGGTGTGGGCAGAGCTGGATGAATACGGCTATTACTCGGTTATGGCAGCGGCCAGCTCGGGTAGCGAGTGGCAGGCAGTACCTCAGATTGAAGACCTTCCTTATGATGTTGGCCATATCGCTGTATCAGGCATTGATGATGAATTGCATATCGCCTGGCGCCATAAAGAACAATCTTCCGTGGCCGTATTACACGACCTGAAAAGCGTCACATACAGCGCCACAGGCATAAGTGACGTGCAAACGCTTTTTGATTCAGGGGCTGCAAACCCTGTCCTGGTTAATGGCGGTGACGGCAAAATGTATGCTCAGTGGTTCACCAGTCATACCAAGTATTCAGAGTATGTTCCTGGAGAGGGGTGGAAGGCAGTTACTCAACCATTCTGTATGCCGAGCGCAGTCATTAGCGGATCGTGCTTCAACTCAGGTACCGAGCATACGATGGCTGTTGCCGGTGACTATGGTGTTTCAGCCTGGCTTGAAAGTGTTGATGATACTCGCAGTGTGGTGATTTCGCTGAGTGATTAGCGGTAATGGATTACCGCTCGCCCAGGCCTAGCGGTAGCGACACCTGCCTAGTGGTGTGACTCGTCGGGGAGAGTACCGGCCTAGATTACGAAAGAAGGAGTAGGTCATGTTCTATGGGTTTGTTAAGAGTCAGTGGGAAGCAGGAAAAGTATCAGTTGCTTTGCCTGCTGTAGGTTTTCCAGGAAAACCGTCATTGCACGGTGCCGGTTTTAAAGTGAGTTCAGCAATCGCATTTCTTTCTGATAAAGAGAAGGCGGAGATAGTGGAGCTTGCAAAAAAGGATGCAAGGGGGAAGTGTGAAGCGTGATTTTAATGGGTTGCTTAATCTGCTGATAGGTATCTTCCTGGTATTGATTGTTGGTATTTATCAGTCCTCGATGCCAGTTTTCGTCCTGGTTGTTGTTTCTGTCTCCGGGTGCGTACTGATTGGCCGTGAAGTGTGGCTCCATGCCGGGATGCTACGTTGGTCACTCACACCAAGGGCTGCTGAGAAAGGTGGGTTGGCCAGTTATGACGGAATGCAAAAATGAATAGAAACAAAATAATTGATACTGCCCATGAGTTTTTTTACGGGGGCGATAGTTTTGCCGGTAAGGCCGGTTTAGCAGTTGGTAGTACCATTCGAGCAACCTTAAAGTTTTCGGCTATTGCTGTTTTGTTATTGGTTGTTGTTGTTATTGGCCAGATGACCCAATACATCAAATCTGTTGACAGTGTGCGGGAGGCTTATCTTTCTAATTGGGCAGGTAGTGACCCGGCCCGGTTAGAGCAGGTGGCCGGTTATCGCAAGGGTTGTCATGGCCCTTTGGATGAGTCTATGGAAGAACCGTTAGAGCGGATTCGTTCTATTCACAGTTGCGCAGAAGTGGCCGGTTCCAAAGCGGTGGCAGACGTATTACGAGCTGCTGATAAAGCTGTTGAACCTGTGGCACCGATGAGCTGGTTTTAATGGTTGGATGACTGTTAATGGATATGTTTATGTTGTTGGCCGCATTGTTGATCGCGGCCATTTTTTTTCTTGTATTCCTTATAGCAACTTCAGCACGTTCCAGTAGCTACCCTTACGAAGCTGCTGGCCCTTTGCTGACCGCCGCTGAGCGATTTTTCTATTCGACCCTGGAGCAAGTTATCCCAAGCGGATACGTGGTAACGTTTAAAGTGCGTATTGGTGATGTGCTGAAGGTGCGCAAAGGCCTTGAGAAAAAGCAGGCTTTGATCATGCGAGGAAAGATCCAGCAGAAGCACTTTGATTTTGTGGTTTGCCGGAAAGATGATATGAGCGTTGCCTGCTGCATCGAGTTGAATGACGCTTCGCATAAGAGAGCAGATAGGGCTAAACGTGATGCGTTTGTCAGAGCCGCTTGCCAGGCGGCAAACGTAACATTGCTGGAAGTGAAGAACAGCCGAAGCTATGTGGTAGACGATCTGCGCTCCCAGGTTCTCGCCGCCATTGCGGGCAAGCCTGCACCAGTGCCCGCGCCAGAACCCACGCCAGTGGGCACTATGGGTAAACCAGTATATCCACCTAAAATGGACAGCACACCGGAGCCTTCCAAAATATCAACGTCGAAAATGGCAAAAAAGCATGGTTGCTCAACTGATGAGTTCATGCAGAAGCTGGTAGATTCAATGTACGTTGAAAAGATTGGCGACGAATACCGGCTCACTGAGTTCGGGGTAAACATGGGTGGAGAAGAAAAATCTCACCAAAGGTTCGGTAAGTTTCTCGCATGGCCGGAAGACTTACCGCTATCAAGCTGATCTCCTAAGAGGATGTTAGGCAAGAGGAACATATGAGCGACTGGGACTTTCTGCACGATATGCATAATGAGGGCTATAGCCCAGAGCAGATAGCGGATGCTGCTGCCTGTGGCTATAACCCTTGGGAGCATCGCGATTGGGATAACATCGAGGATTTTATTGACGATGAAGCGGGCTGGGATTCTGATAGTGAGCCAAAGAACCCGACAACTCTAGAGCTTTGGGAGTTGTTAGGTGAATTGGTTGAAAGCGCCCGAAATTACTTCGAAGTAACAGGTCGGCATCTGCCAATTTATGGAGAGCTTGGCGAGCTATACGGTGAAGCTAAATACGGAATCAAGAGGCATAAGCCATATACACGAGGCTCTGATGGCAAATTGGGAAACGATTTCGTCGAAATCAAAACAATTAGCCCATTTAAGTCCGACAATGCTGTGCTAGTGAAACGGGCCGGTAATTTCAGCAAGCTTCTCATTGTGAAAATCAGCAAAGACTTCGAGTTTAAAGCAAAAATGCTCGATCGAAAGAGCTTTGGAAAGGGCTCGGGCAAACACATTAAGGCCAAGTGGAGTGAATGAAATTGCCTAACAAGTACATGTTGGCGGACTGGTTTTCCGCTGCGCTCCAAACCAGCCGCAAATGTAGGCGTTGGTATGTCTAAAGAAGCTGTGAAACTGACTTTGCAGGTTGTTATGCCTGATAATCCAGAACACAAGCTTTTGTGGCAGCAGTTGGCAAAAATCCGCATTAATAAAGGTTTGCCCGATCCTACTGTTGCTTTAAATACAGAAAGCGATCATGAGTGTTGGATGTATATGTATACGACCGATGAGCGTCACCGCTTTCTTTGGTTTACCTGGACCCGGTATGTCCATGTTTTTCGCCACCGCTGTCACCCTGCAACAAAATGTGAAGAGCGCGCAGCCATACCCGTCAGAAGAGGGTTTGACTTTAGCTCTTTGGTTACAACATGGACTGGCGGGGGCATTTGAACCGAAACTTACCGTTTTGCCCTCACCGGGTCACCCTAAACAAAAGCCACTCCTTCAGCTCACTCCCAAGCAGCCCTTCCTGGTCAACTCGATCAGCCACGCCGGTCTTTGTGTGGCGAACCTAGCCGAAACTCGATCCAGCGCAAGGGACGCTACGCTTAAACCCTTGCCCTGGTTCGCGCCCCGGCTGGCCGGTTGCCACGACCGACGCGACGGACCTAGAAGCCCAGAACCGCAGAATAATCCATTAAAAATAAATGGTCACAATATTAATAACCTGGTTGCGCTTTGTGTGACCAATGGCTATAATGGTCACAGTTTTTGTTGAGCTCTTTTTTATTTGTGACCAGCGGTGAAGCATGAAAGTCTTAAAATCATTAGCATCAATACAAGCTCAGTACGAAGCGGTTGTTAGGGAAATCGAAAGCCTGAAGGTTAAGCAAATGGCTTTGAAAAAGGCCGGTATTGATTACGGAACACCGAATTACAAACAGGGCCGGTACCTTCGGATAGTAAGACCCGCGACCGATGAGCGGGGGCGGCAGTTCGAGTACATTGGTGCTGATCCTGAAAAGCAGCAGGCTGTGCTAAGTGCGATTGAACGGGGTAAGGAGTACGACGAGCTGGATGGGCGGCTGGTATCGCTGGAAAAGGCGCTGAGGCGGCTTGATGATGACCTGTATCACTTGACTAATACTTTCAAGTGGTCACATGGGTTGGCCATCGAGGACGCCTAACTGTGATCACCTAACCTTGGTCACAGATCCAGCTTGCCGGCGAGCTGCTTCAGTGACCAATGCGGATTGTAAAGTTAACGACCGTTTGTTTTACGTTTTGAGCCGGAGAGAATATTCCGGTTTTTTTTACTTGATTATTGTAAAGTTTCGCGTAAAGTTATCTATGCAAAGTATAGGTGCCTTTTCTTTACGTCAGCCAACAAGGAAAGCGTCGATGAATAATTTTCCAAATATGACAGAGTACAAATACAACATACTGCTTAAATTTATGAACTCGGAAATCGAGAATCAAATTTTTCTCAATCGGGGCAACATTAGTCATGGAGAACTGTTGTCGGCTTATCTTGAGGCTGACCCACAATTCATGGAAACAGTAAAACGATTTGGCTTTGACAAGTAACTAGGGTACAGGAGGCGTGGCCATGACAAGAAACGGTGTGGTGTCTGAAAATACACAAAGTCTTGTGGACTTCATTCGTTCTTTGCCGTCAGCAAAGAATGTCCGGGTTTACACCCAGGAACAGCAACAAAGTATGAACGTGGACGGTGAAACTGCGGCTGTGCGCCGTGCTGTGATCAGGCTCTGAAATTCTAAAAGCAAATAGGGTAAATAGGTATGAATAAAGCGAGCAATAATAACGATGTTTTAGTGGATAGTAAAAAACGTAGTTATCTTGGTGAAATCGGGGCAATCTTAGTGGGGCTTATTGCTGCTTTGCTATTGCGTATTTTGATGCCTGTAGGTGACAAAATTAACTATGCGGCAATTCTCATAGCAATTGTTTTTGTAGTCTCAGTAGTGACTGTTGGCTATTTTCTTTTCAGAAAGAAAAACGAAAAGGATTGTACGGATGATTAATTGTAGCGACTTACAGACATTGGCTCAAGAGAGTTTTTACGTCATTGACGCCCCTGGCATCAACGGCATGGGTTCAGACAGTTTGGGTAGATTAAAAAAACATATCGAAAACGGCGGCAGGCTAATACATAAGGTTCGTACTGCTGACGATGGTTCACTTCATATTTGTGAACCACAGGGGATGTGGCCTAACATTTTTAGAAATAAAAGGTAGGATGTCCAGAATGCTTAGTATCTTGGTTGCTAGTGCAGGCGGAACCACATTGCCAGATTGGCCAACAACCAAAGCACACGATGATTATTTATTTTGGCCAGGACTCGCAATATTGATTCTAGTTATCGTTGTGGGCTGCATAGTGGCATTTAAAAAGCGTGGTTAATTGTTAGATGATGCAGCCAACGTCAGAGTTATACGGGGCGCTACAGGCCGCCTATGAGCATTTCAACAGCTCCTTATTTGACGGCAAGTTGCCGCAGGTTATTTTCACCGCACAGAGACAGAAGGGCGTGATGGGGTACTTCTCGCCGGAGCGGTGGGTATCCAAGCATGGTAAGACCTGTCATGAAATTGCTATCAATCCAACTTACGTCGGTAAGTCGGCGTTGATAGAAGTATTTCAAACCCTGGTGCATGAGCAGTGCCATTTACTTCAGTTTTGCTATGGCCAGCCGGGGCGTAGGGGTTATCACAACAAAGAATGGGCTGACATGATGGAAGCCGTGGGGCTTATGCCGTCTACAACAGGCAGGCCTGGCGGTAAGAAAACCGGCGAAAAAATGAGTGACTATCCGATACCTGGTGGGCGCTTCCTGAAGCAATGCGATTCACTGGTATCAGGTGGCCGCTTCGATTTGCCCTGGGTGGATCGGTTCGCGCAAGGCTGTAGCCTTCCGGTACCGGAGCTGGTGCAGGCGTATGATTTGCCTAGCACCTCTGCCGTGAAGTTAACCACGGCGGTAGTAGAGTTCTTCGATAAAGAGTCGTTCGTTCTGCCGGAAGAAATGAAGGACAGCCGAAATAAAGTAAAATACTCATGCCCTGGCTGTGGGGTGAACGTTTGGGGGAAACCTGCACTTTCAATTAAGTGTGGGCCTTGTGATTTAGAGTTTGGGGAAATCAATTGAATATCGGCTATGCGCGTGTATCCACAGCGGATCAGAATAATGCTCTTCAAACTGACGCCTTAGAAAAAGCAGGGTGTGAGCGGATATTTCAGGAGTCGTTTTCAGGTGCATCTAGAGAACGGCCAGAACTATCAAGGTGCCTCGATACGCTAAGGGCCGGTGATACGCTCACCGTCTGGCGACTGGATCGCCTGGGGCGCAGCTTGAAAGACCTGGTTGAAATTATCACCGAACTGGAAGGTAAAGGCATAGGCTTTCGGTCGCTGACTGAATCTATTGATACAACAACAGCCGGTGGAAAGCTGGTATTCCATATTTTTGCGGCACTGGCCGAATTTGAGCGGACATTGATCCGGGAGCGAACTAAAGCGGGGTTAGCAGCTGCAAGAGCGCGAGGTAGAAAAGGTGGTCGTAAGCCTAAGATGACTAAGGCTGATGTGCGAAGAGCAAAAGCCATGTTGCTCGATCCAACAATGACGAAAACAGATGTGGCAAGCCATTTCGACGTGTCGCGGGTAACACTGAACAAAGCATTGGCAGAGCTGTAATAGTGGTCACACTTTTGGCCAACCAGGTAAGCGATTTCGTGACCAATAAAGGAGGGTACTTGGAAGAAAGCTACAAAGACGAGTTGGAAGCGGCCCGTGCCGAAGCCATCAAAAAAGACCAATGCTTTTCAAAAGGCAGACTTCGTGATGAATTTAGAATGAAGCCTAAACCCGGCGCAGAGCCAGTGGCATTTTACAAAAACGGTTATGGCGGAGAGTTTGGGGTTTATAAAATTACTGATTGTTTGCCTATGAAGATCCGTAGCACAAAACCGCCGAGCGAGAAACAAATACGTGCCAGTGCAATATTGGCCATCAAGGCGAAGCTAAAAAGCAACGGAGCCATTGCGTCTTGCAGGGCAATTCACTGGCTTAATGAAAATCCACTTTTCCTGGACACCGAGACAACCGGCATCGGTGCC
>NZ_DFTS01000035.1:39735-40098 GCF_002383015.1 Idiomarina sp. UBA4206 | reverse complement strand
TTGGTGGTGCAGGACGCGGCAGTGATTATCTGATGCTTGTCAGGATCATATAGGTGGTCATTAACGCCCATAACAATGTTCAAAGCGCCGGGCTCTTTGACTGGAGCTGATACCACCACGCGTTTAACGCCCTGGGACAGGTAATCGTTGAGCACCTTCACGGTTTTCATCTTACCGGAGGCTTCTAAAACCACATCACAACCACTCCAGTCGTTGTCAGCAATGGTTTTGTGTTGAGTGAAAGCAATGCGTTCATCACCAATTTGAATAGCATTGTCCGCACCTTCGGCTTCATAACCCCAGCGACCATGCACCGAGTCAAAATTGAGTAAGTGCGCAAAAGTAGCCGCATCGGCACCCGTA
>NZ_DFTS01000035.1:39393-39629 GCF_002383015.1 Idiomarina sp. UBA4206 | reverse complement strand
CCCGGGTCATTCACCTGAACAATCTCCAGCTCAGTGTTTTCCCACGCCGCGCGTAGCGCTAAACGGCCAATACGACCCAAACCGTTAATTCCAACTTTAATCGTCATAAAAGACTCCTTTTGTGTATCTCTTACCTGCCTGCTTTTGGGCTCGGGGGGAGTTTGCTGTCTTGTTTCGCTTGAGCATTGCGCCCCCTATGGCGGAGACGCTACAAGCTCATCCATGAGGGCTTGACG
>NZ_DFTS01000035.1:29711-39260 GCF_002383015.1 Idiomarina sp. UBA4206 | reverse complement strand
GTTTTTGCGCTCATCATTCCCCTTTAACTTGATGTAAACCAGTGTTTCGTCTTATTCGCGAACCAGACTAAAGAGAGCATCACCGGTACTTCTACCAGCACACCCACAACAGTGGCCAACGCGGCGCCGGACTGCAATCCAAATAATGAAATAGCCACAGCTACTGCTAACTCAAAAAAGTTTGAGGTACCAATTAAGCAAGCCGGAGCCGCAATTCTATAAGGCAACTTAATCAGCAACGCGATAATAAAAGTGATAGCAAAAATGCCGTAGGTTTGAATCAGCAACGGGGTTGCTATCATGGCAATGTCTAAGGGACGCGTCAGTAACACCTCTGCCTGAAAGCCAAACAGCAGTACTACGGTTAGCAGTAAGCCGACAATGGACCAGGGCTTCATGCGTGCATCAAAGGCTTGCAGTGCGGCCTCAACATTATGCTGCTTCGATGTTGCTTTGCTCTTTAGCCGCTGGCGCGTTAACAGCCCGGCAATAAGCGGTGCCACGACGTATAAGCCAACACTTAACAGCAAGGTTTGCCAGGGCACAATAATATCGGTAATACCCAGCAGCAGGGCGGCAATAGGGGCGAAGGCAAAAATCATAATGACGTCGTTGACCGATACCTGTACCAGCGTATAGCTGGCATCGCCTTTGGTCAGCTGACTCCAGATAAACACCATAGCCGTACACGGCGCAACACCAAGTAGAATGACCCCGGCCAGGTATTCGTTAGCGGTCTCCGGCTGAATAAAGTCAGCAAATACACCTTTGAAAAACAGCCAGCCAACCAGCGCCATGGTGAAGGGTTTTACCAGCCAGTTAATAACGACAGTTAGAATAAGCCCCTTAGGCTCTTTAGCAATTTGTGTAATAGACTCGAAGTTTACCTGCACCATGACCGGATAAATCATCAGCCATATCAGTACGGCGATAATCAGGTTAACTTGTGCAAATTCAATACCTGACAAGACTTCAAAAATTGCCGGGAATACATTGCCCAGTAAGGTTCCTGCAATAATCGCCAGAGCGACCCAAACCGATAAAAAACGCTCAAACACACCCATTATCGACATCCTTGACCTGTTGAGGAATTAACGACGCGTGATAAGCCGCCGTGGTTTTAATCATAGTCGCCATCCAGTCCTGTAGGGCGGGATTAATTCGATAGTACACCCAGCGCTGATCTTTACGGTCGGCTAATAAGCCGTATTCGCGCAGTTGCGCCAAATGCCGCGACACTTTTGGCTGTGACATACCAGTCGCGTCCACGAATTGGCAAACACATAACTCACCATGGTGTTGTAGCATTAAAATCATTTTCAGGCGCAGGGGGTCAGCCATAATTTTGAAGAACTCATGAGGTGCATCAAACAGCTGCGGACGGTCACTTTTCTTGCGTAAAATAAGCAACAGCATCTTTATACGCTCGCTTAATTCGTGCGCCGTTTTCTTAAACGCATCCGCTTTTTTACTGGCCACCGGGTCGGGGAAGTCCCAGGCAATGAAGTGCTGATCACCGCATAAAGTCTGGCATTCAGTGCGAGCCCGATCACACAGGCTTATCACGTAATCAAAGCTATTGAGATCAATGTCATCAAGCGCTTTTGAGTGCAGCCCATCAGTTTCAACACCCAAGTGCTCTAATGCCGTTAAAGCACCCGGCTCAGGTTGTGTCGGCTCAGTCCCCGCACTGGCAACCTCAAAGTCATCGCCCGCAAACTGCCGAAAAATCTCCTCCGCCATTAAAGACCGCGCAGAATTCGCCGTACACAGAAACAAAACTTTCGTCATCAGGTAACACCATATATTCGATAATCCATATATATGCTATACCGAATATATTGGCCGCGCAATAGCCAAGCTGGGAGGCTGGGGACTGAACCAAGAGCGCTGAGGCTACAGGAACCATTGTGGAGGACGCCCGTGAATANNCCCCTCTTCGGCCACGGCGGCGGTGAGCGCATTGCCCAGGAATACGACACCACACTCCTCGGCCAACTGCCCCTGCACATGACCATCCGCGAACAGACCGACGGCGGCACCCCCTCGGTAATCGCCGAACCGGACTCCGAAGTGGCCCGCCGTTACCGGGATATCGCGAGAAGGGTAGGGGCTGAACTGTCCACTCGGGAGCGAAACCTTTCCGGTTCGATCTCAAGCGTTTCAGTGACCGAGCACTGATACGCTCAATCTCGCGGAGTTCTTGACCAAGGTAAGTTCGCGGGCGTAGGGGCCGTCTTCCAAAAATGTCGAAGGCCAAGGATGGCCTTCGTCAAGCGTTCATGGATGAACTTGTAGCGTCTCCGTCACAGGGGGCTCAATGTTCAAGCGAAGCAAGTGACAACCTGCCCTATAGCCCTAGCACGTCTTTGCCTTGTTTGAAAGTGACGTCAACGGGGATGCCGGCGTCGGCGAGTTTATCGAGGTCGGCTTTTAGCTGTGGGCTGACAACGCCTAAGGTTGCAACCAGTTCAGCCACACCGTTGTAGTCACCGTCGCCTTGCAGGGTCAGAATTTTTTCTGAAAGGCTGTTCATAGCGGCACGCATTTTGTCCATATCAATGGCGTATTGGCCTTTTTCATTGCGCTTGAAGGCGCCTTCATCGGCAAAGTAGTTGAAACGAATCATGTTGGCTTTGCCGTGGGCACTGGATGCACCAAAACGCACCGAGCGGAAAATGCTGGCCATAAAGGTGGTGTAATAGTCTTCCAGCTCACCTTCGGCTAGAACGCCTTGTTCAAACAACTGCGTTACCATGTAAAGCCCCAGAATATCAGCTTTACCTTCTTCCAGCGAAGAAGCGTGCTCTTTCAGCGCCGAACGCACGGTGCCTTTGTCATTCAGGGTGTTTTTAATACCCAGGCCGTGTGCCACTTCGTGGAACATGGTATTGGCAAAGAAGGCGTTAAACGTAATGTTCTCACGCTGCTCCGGTACAATTAACTGCTCAGCAATAGGCACCAAAATTTTATCGAACTTAGCCTGCATGGCGTTTTTCAGCTGTAAGCGGCGAGTGCCTTTTTCCAGCTGAACTTCTTCGTCATTCGGCAGGTTTATGGCAATGGTCTTACTGCCTGCATTGGAGTGACCGGCATAGTAAACCGCGTCGTAGGCATTTAGCTGAGCATTGGCGCCCGGCATTTCTGCTTTATAAGCCGGCTCAACGGGCAAGCCTTCCTGTAATTGCGGTAAATACTCAGCGTATTTCGCTAAGCGCTCGCTCCATGCTTTATCTTTTATCAAAACATAAGACTCAAACGCGGTTTTGTAACCGTACAGATGGTCTTCGTAGTTTTCGATAGGGCCAATAACCACATCAACATCGTTATCGGTCATTTCCATCCAGGCCATATCTGACGGCTGGTATTCATTACTTAAAAAAGCCTCAGCGCGCAGGCGCAAATATTTCGCGAATGCCTGACTCTCTGCCAGGTCTGCGGCTTCAAGGAGTATGTCCGAAGCTCTGGTTAATGAATCTTTAAAGGCTTCTGAATAGGGTACGGTAATCAATTCATCTTGCTCATCACGGCGCAACAACGTGTATAGACTGTCTTTGTCAGCAAGGTCTGCATTTTCAAATTCAGTATTACTCATATCGGCCGGGTAGAAATTCGCACCTTCAGGTTTTTCCTCAAAACCGGTCAAGAAAGGTTTGTTGTTATTGAGGCGATCCCAGGGGCCGTAGTTAATTGCGGTAAATTCACGTACGTCACCTTCAACACTGCTTAAAAGGCTTTCTTTATTTCCGGGGAAAGCTTGCTGCCAGAATAGGTTATCCATAATTTCCGACGCATCTATGAGTAAACTCACCATCTTCTTTTGGTCGTCTGACAAGTGCGATAAGTCGGTCTTGAGCTGATAAGGTGTATAAATATCAAGCCGTTGTTCAGCTTCAGCAACTAATTCGTAATTCTCAATTGATTTTTTATCGGTTGGCTCAGGCTCGCTGCAGCCCATTAAAATCAGCGCCAGTGGGGCTAAACTAAACAGTGTTTTTTTCATAATATGACTTTTGTATAAATTGTGTTGTTGGCAAGTTCTGTTAATCTACTTCCAAGCTTTTTGAGAAGCAAGAAAACCATAATAATAAGGACTTAAAATGTCATCGCAAAATGCGTTATATCTGCTAATTGACGAGCGACTTAAGCGCGATGAGCTCAAGCTTCCGGGCTTACCTGAAACAGCAGAGCAAGTGCGTAACGCAACCATGGACCCAGATTGTAACCTGCACGATCTTAGTCATATTATCCAGCAAGATACCGTATTGAGTGCCCGCCTGATTCGTTTGGCAAACAGTGCTTATCTGGGCGGAAGAAATAAGGCTGAGAGTTTGATGCAGGCGTTGACCCGTATCGGCATGCGGCGTATTCGTACTCTGGCACTGGCAATGGCGATGGAACAGGTATTCAAACCCGATAATGACATCGTAAAAATGTTTTCTGAGCAGTTTATTAACGAAAGTCGCGAGATTGCTGCGGCCTCGGTCGTTATTACTCAGGATCTTCAACGGCGGGGAATCGGTCATCGGTTACATCAGGATGTGTCTTTGTTAGCCGGTATGATTTCACGCATTGGTGTTGCCCCAATTTTGCGTATGGCCAACGAGTTTGAAGACAGTTTCGCGAATCCGTCGTTTATTAACGAATGTATTACTCAATTCAGTTCTGCATTAGGCAGTAATATTCTGCGTTATTGGCAGTTCACGCCCAACTTGGTGCAGGTGCCGTTGCATTTTTACAAAGGCCGGATGGAATTAGACGATGCGATAACGGTGAACTACTGCGATATTGTCCATTTAGCGAGCTTATTGACCGGTAATGCAAAACCCAATAAAAACAGTGTGACCGTTGTTGAGTATCAAATGCGAGGGGTTATTAAAACGGATGATTTTTGGCAGCAGGAATCGGTTCAGGAATCCTACCGCCAAATGCTGGAGTTACTGTCTTAACCAAAGGCTCGTTTTAAATCATCAAATAGAAGTCCGGCTTCTGCGCTTACTAAGGCAAAGTCGGCATCAATTTTCTCTTCCGGGCTTGGGTCCACTAAATCATCTTTAGCGTCAAGCAGACGATCCGTGGGCTTAACTCGTTTAAGAGCCATGTCTGACTCGATAATAAACTCTAAGTTTTCCTGCCAAACCAAACCTAAGCGAGTCACCTGCTTACCGCCGGCTAAATGCGCCTGAATGTCTTCGCGGGTTAAGTCTTCCTGTTTACAACGAATGATGCCGCCATCGGCCTGAGGTGAACGCAGCTCGGCCTCGTCACCAAACTCAAAAGGGTTTGGTAAGTCTGTGCTTTGCAGCCAGTGAGTCAGGTAAGTTTCAACAGCTTCGCCGGGGCTTACGGGACGCACAGGTAAAGAGCCTACAGAAGAGCGCAGTAACCCTAAAAAGTCCTCGGCTTTGTTGGCTGCAGATTCATCAATTGCAATAATTTGACGGTCGAGGTCAATATAACCCCAGCTTTGACGAAAACGGCTAAACGCCTGTGGTAGAAGCTGGTGAATTAAATCTTCTTTTAAATTCTGCTTTTCTTTACGTGGTACCGAACGGCCTTCAACTTCACTAATCTGGCGAACTTTTTCATCCAGCTGTGCGTTGACCACTGTGCTTGGCAGCACTTTTTCTTCACGTTTTGCACAAAGCAGCCAGCAGTTACCCAGGCTGTGGGTCAATACTTCGTTGTCCGCACCAAAAGGAGAAGTCCAGCCGAATGAGCTCTGATCGGAGCGCGAACAGGGGTGAAAGCTGTGTTCCGCTAGCTGTTCAGAGAAGTCATCGGGTAATGAAAAGGTTTCGCTGAATTGGTAAAACCGAAGATTTTTAAACCACATAGATAAGCTGTTCCTGTCGCAACATAGTAAAGAAAGATAACAGCGGATTGTATCCCGTTAAGGGAGGTCTGTCAGTTTAAAACCTGTACAGGAAACGAAAAGAAATAGCTTAAACCGTCACCGGGTTCGCTCTCGGCTCTAATTTCGCCGGACAGAGTCTGGGTTACCAGGTTTCTGACAATATGGGTACCCAGTCCGCTGCCACCCTGATCCCGTTTGGTGGTAAAGAAGGGGTCAAACAGACGGCTGAGCTGATCCTGAGATAAGCCGTTGCCGGTATCTGAGTAGCGCACTTGAAGTGTTTCACCATCGAGATTAATAGAAATGGTCATAACGCCGTTATCGATGCCGTCGAAAGCATGGCGTAATGAGTTAAGAATCAAGTTAGTGAATATCTGTGATAAAGCCCCTGCTGGGCAACGTATAAAAATGTCATCGGCGCATTCAAGCTGCACCTGATGGTTGGTTTTCTTTAAATGAGGCTGTAATGACTGGACCAGATCTTCGATATAACTTTTCAGGTTAATATCGCGGATGGCGTCAGATGCCTGATCGACGGCCACCTGCTTAAAGCTGCTGATAAGATCAGATGCGCGGTGCAGGTTATTGTCCAGTAAGTTAAGGCTTTCACGGCCTTCTTCAATAAACTTCTTCAATTGTGCCTGAGTCAGCTCTTTATTAAGCAGTGACTGGTCCAGTGTGTCGAGCTTTTCCCGTAAGTAAGATGAGGCCGTGACACTAATGCCAATGGGCGTGTTTACGTCGTGAGTAATACCGGCCACCAGACCGCCCAATGAAGCCATTTTTTCTGATTCAATTAATTGCTGCTGTGTTTCCCGTAAATGGTTCAGTGAAGACTCTAAGCGTTGGTTCGACTGACGTAAGGTATTTTCAATGGCACGGCGTTGACCGACTTCGCGCTCCAGTTTCTCCTGGCGCATTTCCAGTTCGTTTTTCCGTTGCTCCAGGTCCAGCATAACCTGACTTAAACGCGACGTTTTGCGTGCCACTTCCTGCTCTAGTATGGCGTTTTGTTCATCCAGTTGGCGGTTAGCAGCTTTGAGCTTCTTTTGGGTCCGGTCCAGGTCTGCCTGATACTCTTCGATATTGTCGAGTAACTGGTTGTAGGCCTGTTCAACTAATACCAGCTCATTGTTGTGCTGGTCGTTCAGGCGAATTCTTGAACGCTCCAGGTTATCCAGCCGGAACCCTTTAATTTGCTGAGTTAAATCACTTAACGGGCGGCTTAACATACGGTTAAAGGCAATGGTAAAAAGCACAATAAGGAAGGTACTTTTAATAATGGCATTACCGATAATAAAGCCAAGGCTGACTTTTATGCGGTCAATCGCAATATCGCGCGTCGAGAACAGACTGACGTCGCCGACTTTGGTGGAGTGACCGGAAAACTCGAAGATTAATGAATCGTAGTAACCGAAAATGCCTTCGCGCTCCGGAAGTAACATACCTTCGCTATTATCGTCCGGTAAATCACTCATTTCTGTGGTTTCACCCAGCTGTACCAGGATATTTCCGGCGTCGTCGCGGATAAGTACACCGGCTATGGCGGGAATGCTGATAAGGCCGTCGGCAATGGTATCAATTTGGTTGCTATTGAACTCCCACAACGAGCGCGTAAGTGAGCCATTGAAAGTACTTTGTTGGTTCTGAAGTTCAGCAATCAATACACGCTTGGTATCAAAATACTCCGCCCCTATCTGCACCGCAGTTACTATCAGTGTCAGCACGAAGTAAACGGATAATACCCGGGTAAGCAGCGAGGAAGAAATGCTTTTGATTGCCATAGACAGATGTCAACGAATTGAACAGATAGGGATAAACTAATTCATTGGCCAGAATAACGCAATAAAGCAATCCGCTCATCCTAAATAAAGCCACTGACATAAAAATGACATTTTTCGGTCATTAAGCTGTCACGAAAAGTCACTAAAGTCGCCACAAATTAATTCACAAAGGTCATAATTTATGAAGTTAATTACTTCTGCTGGCGTTTTAGTTGCGGTTGCCTTAAACGTTGCACCAGCTTACTCGCAGGAAGATAAACTCGAGCCTGTGGTTGACGGAGCCTCATCCATCAACGAGTCAGCCCGTAAGTCGCAGCTTACCATCGATCAAATCTCGGATGATATGCAGGAGCGGCTGCAACAGTATAAACGCATCATGAAAGAAATTGATGGCTTAAAAGTTTATACCACCCAAGTTGAGCAGCAAATCAGCAGCCAGGAAAGTGAAAAGCAGGACATCAATAATTCTATTGATCAGGTCAGCTATGTCGAGCGTCAAATTACTCCTCTGATGTTGCGAATGATTGACTCCCTTGAGTCTTTTGTTGAATTAGATGTGCCATTTTTGCAAACCGAGCGCAGTGAGCGGTTACAGCAATTGAATGACCTTATGGAACGCGCGAATGTCGATGTTTCGGAGAAGTTCCGCCGGGTCATGGAGGCTTATCAGATAGAAGCCGATTATGGCCGCAATATTGAAGCCTATACCGCAGAACATGAAATTAATGGTCAACAGCAAGACGTTACCTACCTCCGAATTGGTCGCGTGGCATTAATTTATAAAACGCGTGACGGTCAGCACCTGGGTATTTGGAACCAGGAGCAGCGCAGCTGGCAAGAGCTGGACAGTAAACACCTACCTGCCGTAGACGAAGCGATTCGCATAGCCAGAAAACAGTTAGCGCCTGACTTACTGATGATGCCGCTGTTTGCGAATAAATCAAACAGTTCTACCCAAAACAGCGCCGGTCAATAAGGAGTAATAACCATGAATTTAATACAGCGTATCGCAAAATGGTTTTCAGTAACGGTATTGGCCTGTGCTTCTGTTACGGCGTTGGCAGCTCCTGTCCCTCAGGACCCGATTAACTTAGATGAACTGTTACAGCAGTTACAGCAGGGTAAGTTTTCTCAGTCGGAAAGTAATAAAGAGCGCGAACAGCGTTTCCGTGAAAAAGAGCAAGAGCAAAAAGCCATGCTGGCTGACGCTATTGCTGAGCGTAACCGTTTAGAGCAGCGAGCTGAAAATCTGGAAACTCAGTTCGAGCAGAATGAAGTCGACTTGGGTAACTTGAGCGACACCTTAACGCAGCGCATGGGCTCATTAAAGGAGCTGTTTGGTGTGCTGCAGCAGGTCGCTAATGACGCATCCAGTAACTTCAATAATTCGGTTATTTCTGCTCAGTATCCGGGCCGGGCAGAGCAGTTAGACGAGCTTGCTGAACGTATGGGCTCGTCTTCTAAGCTGGCGTCAATTGAGGACATTGAGAGTGTCTGGTTTGCTCTGCAACAGGAAATGACAGAGTCGGGCAAAGTGGCAGAATTCACCACCGAAGTAACGGCTGTTAATGGTGACAAAGCCGAGCAGGACGTGGTTCGTGTTGGCGCTTTTAACCTGGTTTCAGGTGGTAAGTATCTGGAGCGTATGAGCTCAACGGGCTCTGTCGCTGAGCTGGTGCGTCAACCTTCGGGTCGTTATCTGAACACTGCGGAAGATATTCAGCAAACCGACAGTGGCGTTGTGACCTTTGGTCTGGACCCTACAGGCGGCTCTATTCTTGGTTTACTGGTTCAGGCACCGAGTTTAGGTGAGCGCATCGACCAGGGCGGTACGGTTGGTTACATCATTCTGGCATTGGGCGCTATTGGTCTACTGTTTGCCTTAGAGCGCTTTGTATCACTGATGCA
>NZ_DFTS01000035.1:28815-29634 GCF_002383015.1 Idiomarina sp. UBA4206 | reverse complement strand
TGGGTAACAAAGTTAAACGTCAGCTTAAGAAAGACAAGCCAAGCAATGATAACCCGCTCGGTCGCGTCATGCTGATTAAAGACAAGTACCCACAGGCGGATACAGAAACGCTTGAACTGAAGCTCAGTGAAGGCATTTTGCGGGAAGTGCCGAAAATCACTCGTAACCTGACGTTTATAAAGATCATTTCTGTGGTTGCACCGCTGATGGGTCTGTTAGGAACGGTAACCGGCATGATCAACACCTTCCAGGCGATAACACTGTTTGGCACTGGTGACCCGAAACTGATGGCAGGCGGTATATCGCAGGCTCTGGTAACAACGGTGCTGGGTCTGGTGGTTGCGATTCCTATGACCTTATTATTTGCCACCTTACATACCCGTAGTAAGAATCTGATTCATATATTGCAGGAACAAGCATCCGGCATTATTGCGGAGCGGTCTGAGCGAGGAGAGTAACCGTGTTATTCCTCATTGAATTCAGTAATGCGATTAGAGACTTCATCGAGGCCGGCGGACAAGTGCTGCTGGTCATCGGTATTCTCATCTTCACCATGTGGCTGATGATTCTTGAACGCATTTTTTACTATCTGAAAGGACACCGTGCCCGCGTTAAAGACACGCTAAAACGCTGGCAGCAGCGTGAAGACAAGTCGTCCTGGAATGCCGAACAAATTCGCCAGGCAATGATCTCGCGAGCCAGTTTAGCGCTTGGCGGCAACTTACCGGTTATTAAAGCGCTGGTTGCTCTTTGTCCCTTGCTGGGGCTGATGGGTACGGTAACCGGCATGATAGAAGTGTTCGATGTTATGGCTGTCAC
>NZ_DFTS01000035.1:27676-28609 GCF_002383015.1 Idiomarina sp. UBA4206 | reverse complement strand
CGACCATGGCTGGCATGGTCGGGGCTTTGTCCGGCGTTTTCGCAGCAACCTGGTTGCAACGAACCAAACGTCGCGAGCGCATGAAGCTGGAAGATAAAATTTTATTGGAACGTCATTAAGGTGACGTTGAGGACAAGATTATGAAGCAGCATTTTGCCAATTTAATTGAAGAAGAAGAAAGTGCTATTGATATGACGCCGATGCTCGACGTGGTGTTCATTATGTTGATTTTCTTCATTGTCACCGCGTCTTTTGTGAAGGAAGCCGGAATTGATGTTAACCGTCCGGATGCCGCGACTGCGGTACAGAAAGATCGCGCCAACATTCTCATTGCAATAAGTGAAAACAATGAAATTTGGATAGACAAACGACAGGTGGACGTAAGAGCGGTACAAGCCAACATTGAACGTTTGTATGCGGAAAACCCTCAAGGTTCTGTTGTTATCCAGGCCGATGAAGAGTCAAACACCCGAGTGCTGATTAAGGTGATGGACGCGGCCCGATCAGCAGGTGTTTACGATGTTTCTGTAGCAACGGATGAAGACTAAATGATGAGATTCCTGGCAGCACTATTGGTTGCGGCATTTGTCACCATAGGCTTGTTCTACCTGATGCAATCGTTAATCAGTGGTGGTGAAGGTGCCATGAGCGAGCCTCCGCGCGGTAGCGTACTGGACTTTGTGCGTACGCCGGAGCCTGAAGAGGTGCAGGAAAAAGAGCGCAAGCCCGAGCGTCCACCAGAGCCTGAACAGCCGCCTGAAGACTTACCGCAGCCGCAAATGAATAACGACATTGCCGATTCTGACAGCGGTTCAGGTTATGACTTTTCTGCCAACATGGATGCTGGCGGAGATATTGGAAATGGTATGTCGCTGCAGGCAAGTGACGGTGAGTATTTACCTATCGTTAAGGTACAGGCTGCTTATCCTCGCA
>NZ_DFTS01000035.1:24058-27598 GCF_002383015.1 Idiomarina sp. UBA4206 | reverse complement strand
TTATCCTCGCAGAGCCTTGCAACGTGGCATCGAGGGCTATGTGGTGGTTGAGTTTACAGTGACAAAGCAGGGGTCAGTGCGAGACCCGGTTGTTGTAGAGGCGGAACCGGAGGGGATTTTTGATCAGGCTGCCATGGATGCTGTGCTGAAGTTCAAATACAAACCCCGGGTTATTGATGGCGAAGCCGTTGAAGTGGCCGGCGTTCGTAACCGCATGACCTTTGAAATGAACTGAATGGGTGACTTATGAAATTACAATTTCTGGCGTTAGCGGTTTGCAGTGTTTGGTTGTTATTTGTGCATCCGGCGCAGGCTCAACAGACAGAGCGTGTTCCGGCGTTGCGCGAAAAAGTTTACGGACAGTTAGCCCGGGCGCAGGAGCAGGCGGACAATGGTAACCTGGAGCAGGGGCTATCGATACTGGGCGAGGTAGCGGAAAAAGCGGACAGCATGAACAGCTATGAGCGCGCCATGATGTGGAACTTTTATGGCTTTATGTATTACGAGCAGGGCAATACCAAACAAGCCATCAATTACTTTGAAAAGGTAGTGAATGAGTCGCCTATTCCCGATTCTTTGCAGAAAAGCACACTCTACAGCCTGGCTCAGTTGGCTTTAAGTGACGGTCAGTTCCAACGCGCAATTGGCTTTTTGGGGCAGTGGGAAGGTTTAGCGAAAGAGAACGAGATGAGTAAAGCCTGGGTGTTAAAAGCGCAAGCCTATTACCAGGCCGATAAACATCAGGAAGCCTTGCCACTCATTGATAAAGCCATAGCCGCCGCAGACTCGAAAAATAAAACACCCGATGAGAACTGGCTGATTTTAAAGCGTGCGCTGCATTACGAACTAGAACAGCCCAAACAGGTTGCTAAAGTGATGGAGCGTTTGGTTGCGGACTACAGCAAGCCGGAATATTGGTTACAGCTTGCCGGTGTTTATGCTCAGTTAGAGCAGGATGACAAGCAGTTAGCCGTTTTAGAAGCAGCGCGGCAGCAAGGCTTTATTGAAAAAGGCAGTGAGTGGAAGCAACTGGCGCAGGCTTACTATTTTAACGAGTTGCCGTATAAAGCCGCTGAAACTATCCACCAGGCAATGTCTGACGGTCAGGTCGAAAAGTCAGTAGATAACCTGAAATTTATGGCTCAGGCTTATACTCAGGCGAAAGAATATGAACTCGCAATTGAAGCCTACAACGAGCTTTCCGGTAAGGTTGAGCACGGGAACTTTGCGCTGCAGGTTGCCCAGTTACACTTAACTCTGAACAATAACGAGAAAGCTCTGGAAAGTGCGGAAAGCGCTCTCAGTAAAGGGAACCTGGACAACGAAGGCAACCTTTACTTGATAAAAGGTATGGCGTCTCTGAATTTAAAGCGCTACGAACAGGCAACGTCGCATTTTGAACAGGCTTTAGGTTATCAGACAACTGAACAGTCGGCACAGCAGTGGCTCAAATACGCCAAAAGTCAGCTTAAGCAACAGCAGCAATTAGCAAAACTGAAATAAATCTTAAATAAAACCTTCATCTGTCATATTTATGTCATAAAAAGGACATAGAATTGACTCACGACAGAAAAATAACTGCAATAAATTTTGCGGGCACTATAATGTGCGTAAAATTTAGACAGTTCCAGTTTAGACCTCGTGAGGATGACTATGAAAAGGTACTCGGTTCCGCTATTAATTGCTGCTACTGCAGCCAGTTTTTCCACTTTTGCTAATGACGACGACAGCTTAACGGTTTACGGTCGCGCGAATGTGTCTTTGCAAAGCAATGACTATGGTAATGGGGCGGATACTGAAGTTGTCAGTAACTCGTCGCGCTTTGGCTTTAAAGGCGCCGCTGAGCTGGAATCTGACTTAGAGGTTTTTTACCAAATTGAATTTGGTGTCGACCTTGCGGACTCAGACGACGATAAAGACGCTGTTACCAACCGCAACCAGGTTGTTGGCTTACGCGGTAATTTCGGTGAGGTCATGATTGGCCGGTACGATACTTTTCTGAAAGATTCTCAAGGTTCAGTGGATGAGTTTAAGGATTATGAAGCTGACCTTAAAAGTTTGTTCCGTGGCGAAAACCGCCCGGATAACACGCTGACCTATTACTCACCTTCGTTTAATAACTTTAAACTGGGTGTGACCTACGTTGCATCAGAGAATGACAATGAAGACGACGGTTTTTCATTTGGCCTGCTTTACGGTGACAGCAAGCTGAAGAAAACCAATTATTATGCAGCGTTAGCGTTTGACCGTGACGTTAATGGTTATGACATTACTCAGTTAACCGGCGCAACAAAGTTTGGTAAAACACGCGTTGGTGTGGCTCTGCAGCAGTTTGAAACCATTAACGGTGCGAACGACTCCGACGGCTACCTGGTAAGTGCTGCACACCCGTATCAAAACTGGGTGTTTAAAGCGCAGTATCAAGCTATTGATGACGGCAATGATAACGACGCTTCTTTGTCAGTGGGAGCCGATTACTTCTTTAGCGGTGATACCCGCGTTTACGCCTGGTACACCGGTCGTGAATGTGACATCGCGCTTTACTCAACCCGTGGTTGTGGTGCAACCCCCGGCGTAGAGCAGGACTTTATTGCTGTCGGCATTCGCCACGACTTTTCCTGGTAAGCGCTTTCTCCTAAAGTAAACACAAAAGTAGCCTGACAGTGGCTGTCAGGCTACACTATAGCGGTCACTCTCAACCTTTCTGTACGCTATGATCAACCTCGCAGTCTTGGGGCTCTACCTACTTATTGGTTTTATCCTTAAGCGTACCGGCAAGTGTCCGGATAACACCGCGCAAGTTCTTAACCTTTACGTTATTTATGCCGCACTCCCCGGTGTTATTTTCAGCAAAGTTCCGGCCCTGGAGTTTTCCTCTGAGCTACTGATCCCGGTTGTTATTCCCTGGGTTCTACTGATAGCCAGTGCGGTTTTTATATGGCTGCTGGGTCGCGCTTTTAAGTGGCCAAGAGAGGTAGTCGGTGCATTACTCATTTGTGTGCCGCTGGGTAATACGTCCTTTTTTGGCTTCCCTATGATAGAAGCCTTTTACGGCAGTGACGCTATTGTTTACGGGTTATTGTACGATCAGTTCGGCTCTTTTTTCGGTTTAGCAATTTATTCGACAATTATTATTGCCTTGTATCGTGAGCAGGACGAAAAGCCCACAGTTGGCAGTGTTTCCCGGCAAATTTTGACCTTCCCGCCATTTATTGCGCTGGTTATTGCGTTGTTAACTAAGTCTTTCACTTACCCTGAAGTTTTTCAGCGGCTGATTGACTCATTAGCCGTAACTTTAGTGCCTGTTATTATGATCGCCGTTGGTTTTCAGCTTAAGTTTCGCTTGCCCAAGGGCAGTAAAACACCGTTAACCATTGGCTTATTAACTAAATTAGTCTTAATGCCGGCATTAACAATTGCTTTATTGTTCGGCTTTGGTTTTGAAAGCACGCTGGTTCAGGTAACCGTATTTGAAAGTGCTATGCCACCTATGATCACGGCAGGTGCAGTGGCCATTATGGCAGGGCTGGCGCCAAGGTT
>NZ_DFTS01000035.1:22779-23946 GCF_002383015.1 Idiomarina sp. UBA4206 | reverse complement strand
GTATTCTGTTTGCTTTTGTTTCTCTTCCAATTGTTTACGAGTTATTGCAGTGGCTCTCTGCTCAATGACATAAGAAATTTTACAGAGATGTGTCCAGGTTCATAAAAGTGTCATATTCTTTAGTAATAATTGCAGCATCAGTTCATATTAGGGAACCAATGCATGTCACGTAGAATTCTAATTGTTGAAGACGAAGCGCCCATTCGTGAGATGTTGAGCTTTGTTATGGAACAACACGGTTATCAGGCTGTAGAGGCCAATGACTTCGATGCTGCTGTTAGTAAAATCGCTGAACCATACCCCGACATGGTGTTGCTGGACTGGATGCTTCCCGGAGGTTCTGGTCTGCAGTTGGCGAAGAAAATAAAAAGCGATGATTTCACCCGTAATATTCCCATCATTATGCTGACAGCACGAGGTGAGGAAGAGGATAAAATCAAAGGGCTGGAAGTTGGCGCTGACGACTACATTACCAAGCCGTTTTCACCGAAGGAACTGATGGCTCGTATGCGCGCTGTTTTCCGTCGCGTTGCCCCAACGGTTCTGGACGAGCCTCTGGAAGTTGAAGGGCTGAAACTTGATCCGGTATCACATCGTATTTCGGTCGATGATAAAGGTATTGATATGGGGCCAACGGAGTTCAAATTATTGCACTTTTTTATGACTCACCCGGAGCGGGTTTACAGTCGAGAGCAGTTACTTGATCACGTATGGGGTACCAACGTTTATGTTGAAGACAGAACAGTCGACGTGCATATTCGCCGCCTGCGTAAAGCGCTGACTGAGCATGGTTATGACCGTTTGATTCAAACGGTGCGGGGAGTCGGTTATCGTTTCTCAAGTCGTTAAGCTTAGGCTGATTTAGCATGGACAGGAACTACTCTAACTGGCAGTCTTTCAGCAATCTGCTCTTATTTTTGCTGCCTTTTTTATTCGTTGGCTGGTTATTTGACCTGTTCTGGCCAATAACGACTTTAGCCTTATTGGGGTTGGTTTGCTGGCATTATTATTATCAGCAAAAGCTCATAAAGTGGCTTTGGCAAAGCCGTACTCTAATGCCGCCCTCTGCACCGGGAAGCTGGTCTTATATTTACGATGGAATATACCGCTCTCAGCGCCGCAGCCAAAAACGACGTAAAGCTTTAGCTCGTTTATTACGGCGTTTTC
>NZ_DFTS01000035.1:18145-22674 GCF_002383015.1 Idiomarina sp. UBA4206 | reverse complement strand
TGCCTTGCCCGACGCCGCTATTGTCTTCCGTGCTGACGGTGCTTTGCTTTGGAGTAATAAGTTAGCCCAGTTCTATTTCGGCCTGCGCTGGCCTGACGATGCCGGTCAACGTTTATCGAACCTTATTCGTCACCCGGAATTTTATGCCTACCTGAACGAAGGTAACTTCGAAGAAGAGCTGACAATACCATCGCCAATACGCGAAAGCCTGGATATTGAAATTCGTATCATGCCTTACAGCGAAGATCAGTTCTTGTTGGTTGCGCGTGATGTGACGCAGGTGAAACGGCTGGAAAATTTGCGTCGGGAGTTCGTGGCCAATGTATCGCATGAATTAAAGACGCCATTGACAGTACTGCAGGGCTATCTGGAAATGATGGACGACCCACAGCAAACGCCGCCGGCCATGTTGAAAAAAGCCGTTGAAAACATGAATGCTCAAAGTACTCGTATGTCGAACCTGGTTGATCAGTTGCTGACGTTGTCACGCATGGAAACGCCCAGTGACGACGTATTCGACCATGAAGTGGATATGCCAGCTATGCTTGAACAACTGCAGGCTGAAGCCAAACGTTTAAATGAAGCGAAGCAGCATACTATTGAGTTCCAGGTGGCTCCTGTCAGAATCTACGGTAAAGAAAACCTTCTGCGCAGTGCCATGCAGAACCTGATAACCAATGCTATTTATTATACGCCAGAGGGCGGGAACATTACGGTGTCGTGGAAACGAGTGGCCGGCGGTGCGGAGTTTAGCGTCACGGACAATGGTAAAGGCATACCCGCTGAACACCTTCCTCGCCTAACCGAACGTTTTTACCGGGTTGAGGATGATCGTAACAGTGCCAGTGGCGGAACCGGGCTGGGCCTTTCTATTGTTAAGCATGCAATAGAGCATCATAACTCACAGTTGGATATTAATAGTTCACTAGAAAAAGGCAGTCGCTTTTCATTTCGCATTCCGAGCGGACTTTTAGTGAATTAGTCATAAATTTTTCACATTGTCATAAAGCTGTCACATAAGCGTCTTAAACTGGCCATAATTCGAAAACAGTTCAATAACCCTTAGAGGTGAATACACTATGTTTCAATCTACTTTGAACAAGACATTAACAGGCTTAGTTGTTGCAGGCTCACTGGCATTCAGTACATTGGCAGCGGCCACTGACGACTTACCAGAATACAAAAAAGTAAGTGGCTTATCCGGCAACTTATCTTCAGTGGGTTCTGACACCCTGGCCAATATGGTGACCTTCTGGAGTGAAGAGTTTAAGCGTAACTACCCAAGCGTAAACATTCAGGTGCAGGCGGCAGGTTCTTCAACGGCTCCACCGGCTTTAACTGAAGGCACGTCAAACTTCGGTCCTATGAGCCGCGCAATGAAGTCAAAAGAAATCGAGTCTTTTGAAAAGCGCCATGGTTACAAACCTACGCCAGTTCGTGTTGCTATCGATGCTTTGGCCGTTTTTGTGCATAAAGACCACCCAATTGAAGGTCTGACGATTCCGGAAGTTGACGCAATATTTTCTTCAACCCGCAAGTGTGGCCTGAACGAGCAGGTTAATCGCTGGGGTGACCTGGGCATGGAAGGTGAGTGGACTAACCGTGATTTGCAGCTTTACGGCCGTAACTCGGTATCAGGTACCTATGGTTACTTTAAAGAAATTGGCCTGTGTGACGGCGACTTCCGCTCGAACGTGAATGAACAGCCCGGTTCAGCGTCGGTTGTGCAGTCAGTTTCAACCTCAATTAATGCCATTGGTTATTCCGGCATCGGCTATGTGACTTCAGGTGTTAAAGCGGTGCCTATCGCAAAAGCCGAAGGTCAGGAGTTTATCGGCGCAACTGCTGAGAATGCGTTGGCAGGTCAATATCCATTAGCTCGTTTCCTATATATTTATGTGAACAAGCATCCGACGAAACCACTGGGTAAAGCAGAAGGTGAGTTTCTGCGCATGATCTTGTCAAAAACAGGTCAGGATATTGTCAATAAGGACGGTTACATTGGACTGCCTAAAGCGGTTGTTGAAGCTGAATTGAAAAAGCTTGGCTTAGATTAATTTGTCCCTGAGACTGCTTTGCCGGTAGCTTGCTACCGGCTTTTTTATAACTATTACTGCATTATTAAGAAAATATGACAGTGGTGTAACAATACTGTCATATTTTTCAACTAAACTATTTGCAGAATTTTAGTAACGCGTATTCAAACCTGAGGTTTCTGATGGCATCACTGTCAGCTCAACAATTAGCCGCTAACCGGGGACGACTCTTTAAAGATCGTGCCGCTCGCTATAGTGTCACTTTAGGTGGCATTATGGTGTTGGTAGCGCTGTTGCTTATCTTTTTCTATCTGCTTTATGTTGTTCAGCCTATTTTCGAGTCGGTTTCCTTAAAAGAGGAACAGAGCTTTTCATTGCCAAACAGTGATGATGTAGAAGCACTTGGCATGGAGGAGCAGGCCGAAATTGGTTACCGTCTAATGAAATCGGGGAAATTTGAGTTCTTCGCGCTGGCCGATAAATCTATCGTTAAGCGTAAGGCCGGCGATATCATCGACTCAAAAGAAGTGGTCTCTGATGACAAAATAACGAGCTTTGCCAGCACACTGCCGGTCAATAAGCAGTACGCATACGGTCTGAACGACGGTACAGCGATGGTGGTTCAGCCTAAATTTAAAGTGTCTTTTGCTGAAGACCCTCAGACAGGCGCACTTGAGCGTACGATAACGCCGCGTGTGGAGGTATTGAATAATGGTGAACCATTAGTTGTCGATGAAAGTGGTCAGGCTTTAGAAAAACTGGCTTACGAGAGCGATGGTGACACTATGATGTTTGCTGCTGTGCAGGGCGGTAATAACTTGCTTATTACCAAGTACGCAGCAGAAGAAAACTTTATGACTGGCGAAACGACATTAAAGCCGGTTTTTCATAAGGTGACACTAAACGGTACTATCGATGACTTAATTGTCACTCCGGATTTACGTCAGGTTATGGCGCGTCGCGGTAACCGAATTCATGTATTCGATGTCGGAATTTCAGGTCAGGTAAGTGAGCGTGAATTAATGCTGGTTAATGCGCGTGAGCAGGGTAATGCCACGGGCCTCTATTTAATGGCCGGAGCAAGCTCTATATTGGTGACTCATGATACCGGGCTGGTAACACAGTGGTTCCAGGTATCGACAGATGAAGGTCGTCAATATCAATACATTCGCTCATTTGATGCTGGCTCGCCGGTTAAAGATATTGAAGTTGAATACTATCGGCGTACTTTTTATACCGTTTCAGAAAATGGGGAACTGGGTATATTCTATACGACATCAGAGGCGGACTTGTACCGGGGGAATCCTCTCGAGGCGAGTTTAGAGCATGTCATGGTCGACCCACGTGCCAACTACCTGATTATGCAAAGTGGTGATCGCTTCAGTGTGTTTGATATTAAGAACGAACACCCCGAGGTTACCTGGAGCGCTATGTGGCAGGAAGTCTGGTATGAAGGATACCCTGAGCCTGACTACACCTGACAGTCGACCTCTGGTTCCGATGACTTTGAGTCTAAATACAGTTTGGTTCCTATTGCTTTTGGCACCATCAAGGCAGCCGCATATGCAATGCTGTTTGCTGTGCCTATTGGTTTGGCTGCTGCTGTTTACACGGCGTACTTTATGTCTCCGTCGGTGCGTAAATACGTCAAACCGACCGTTGAAATTATGGAAGCCTTACCGACGGTTATTCTCGGCTTTTTGGCCGGTCTTTGGCTGGCACCGATAATCGAGAGGTATCTTCCGGGCCTGATAGCCGTGTTTCTGCTGGTGCCGGCGGCGATAATACTGACGGCATTCTTATGGTCGAGGTTACCTTCCCATATTCGTAACACCGTTACTGATGGACGAGCCGCTTTGCTGCTCATACCTATTGTTATTCTGGTGGGTTGGTTATCGTTTGGCCTTAGTCCCTGGGTTGAGCAAGTGTTGTTCGATGGCAATGTGCGTGGCTATTTAACCAATGAGCTGGGTATTACCTTCGATCAGCGTAATTCCCTGGTTGTTGGTATTGCGATGGGCTTTGCGGTTATCCCAACCATTTTCTCAATTGCAGAAGATGCGGTATTCAGTGTGCCGAAGCATTTATCTAACGGTTCGCTGGCGCTGGGTGCTACACCATGGCAAACCCTGACTAAAGTGGTTCTGCTAACCGCCAGTCCGGGCATATTCTCAGCGGTTATGATGGGGCTGGGACGCGCCGTAGGCGAGACGATGATTGTACTGATGGCAACCGGTAACACACCCATTATGGACTGGAACATTTTTGAAGGTATGCGCACCTTGTCGGCAAACATTGCAGTCGAGATGCCGGAATCGGAAGTTGGAAGCTCACACTACCGAATCTTGTTCCTGGCAGCCTTTGTGCTGTTCGTATTTACCTTTTTCTTTAACACCATTGCTGAATTTGTTCGCCAACGTCTGCGCGACAAATACAGCTCGATGTAATTCCGGAACAGAGGTTTAATTCAATGAATACATGGTTTAAGTCCGG
>NZ_DFTS01000035.1:17723-18027 GCF_002383015.1 Idiomarina sp. UBA4206 | reverse complement strand
CCGGCCCTGGATCTGGTTAACCGCCGGCTCAGTTAGCATCAGCTTAATAGCGGTTATCGGGCTGGTATTAATGATTGGCTGGCGTGGACTGTCGTTTTTCTGGCCCGCCGCCATTCATGAAATGTCTATTGAACAGGCTGACGGTTCAACACGCACGCTCATTGGTGAAATCTATGAGAGCGAGTCGGTGCCAACATCACGAATCAGTAACTCGGGCACCATCATGGATGGTTACGAAGAAGAGGAAGTGACTCGTTACCTGATGAAAATTGGTAACCGTGAGTACGTACCTCTGGATTTTGCC
>NZ_DFTS01000035.1:6742-17667 GCF_002383015.1 Idiomarina sp. UBA4206 | reverse complement strand
TGCCTGGGTGCTTGGTCCTGCCATCCGCTCCGATGAAACACCGGCTGGTCTGGCGGTTATTGAACGTACCAAAGATGGTAATTTCTACGGTTATCCAGTTGCTATCGAGCAGGCAGGCGAACGTGTTGCGACACATGGCGACTTGCGAGATGAATTGTTTAAGCGGGTTGAGCGCGCCGTTGAGCTGAATGAACAGGCTATGGCGCTGCAGGAAGGTGAAATTGGTGCTATTAACTATGAGTTAACGCAATTGAACCTACAACGCCGTGGCCTTGAGCTTAGCGGCAGCTTGACTGAAGAAGCGATAAACGACATTGAGCAGCGTCGCGAAGAGCTTCAGGCCGAGTACCTGGAATACGAGAAAGAACTTTTTGCACTGCGTGACGAAGCCGGTCGTGACTCTTTAATTATGCGGGATATGCGCGGCGAAGAAGTCAAAGTACCTATGTACCGCGTACTGGATGTGAACTTCCCTAACGATATGGGCTTTTTCTCAAAGCTTGGGCATTTTTTCCAGCAAATTGGCAAGTTTGTTTCTGAACCGCCCAGGGAAGCTAATACTGAAGGTGGGGTGTTCCCGGCCATTTTCGGCACGGTATTTATGGTGCTGTTAATGTCCGTTATTGTCGCTCCGTTTGGTGTTATTGCGGCCGTCTATTTACATGAATACGCGGGCAAAAATGCGGTCACTAAATTAATTCGTATTGCTGTCATTAACCTTGCCGGGGTACCGTCGATTGTTTATGGCGTATTTGGTTTAGGCTTCTTTGTTTATATGGTGGGTGGGAGCCTCGACCAGATTTTCTACCCCGAAGCCTTACCGAATCCGACTTTTGGTACGCCGGGTGTTTTATGGTCTGCCGTTACTCTGGCTATATTGACATTGCCCGTGGTGATTGTTGCGACCGAAGAAGGACTTTCGCGCATTCCACCGGCGTTACGTGAAGGCAGCTTGTCGTTGGGCGCAACGAAGTGGGAAACCATTTGGCGCATTGTTCTGCCTATGGCATCACCGGCTATTATGACGGGGCTGATTCTCGCGGTTGCGAGGGCGGCAGGTGAGGTTGCGCCACTGATGCTGGTTGGTGTGGTTAAATCGGCACCTATGCTGCCGGTGGACGGGAACTTCCCTTACTTCCACCTGGACAGAAAATTCATGCACCTGGGCTTCCATATTTACGACGTAGGCTTTCAGAGCCCCAACGTTGAAGCGGCCAGGCCGCTGGTTTACGCCACGTCATTCTTGCTGATCACCATTATTGTTGGTTTGAATTTAACGGCGATTGGTGTGCGTAACCATTTACGTGAAAAATACCGCTCACTTGAGCACTAATGTTGAACACGACAGTTGAACACGAAAGTTTTGATGAATTAGCGAAAAGGTCTGAACTTATGATTTCGGTAAACCCGAGTACAAGCAACTTAGAAAAGCTGGACTTACACAACTTGCCAGCAGAACAGACTGCTTTAGATATTAAAAACTTGAATCTTTACTACGGTCAAGATCAGGCGTTACACGATATTTCTATGCGCATTCCCAATAACCGCGTAACCGCGTTTATCGGGCCATCGGGCTGCGGTAAATCAACACTGTTGCGTTGTATTAACCGCATGAACGATTTAGTAGAGATTTGCCATATTGACGGCCAGATTGATATGCACGGTCACAATATTTACGACAAGAACGTCGATGTTGCGGCTTTGCGTCGCCGTGTGGGCATGGTGTTTCAGCGTCCAAACCCCTTTCCTAAATCCATTTATGAAAACGTGGTTTATGGTTTGCGTTTGCAGGGCGTGAAAGATAAGCGGGTATTGGATGAGGCGGTAGAAACCTCGCTTCGTGGTGCGGCGTTATGGGATGAAGTTAAAGACCGTTTAAACGCCAGTGCGTTCAGTTTGTCCGGCGGTCAGCAACAACGTGTGGTTATCGCGCGTTCTATTGCCATTGAACCTGAAATTTTGTTGCTGGATGAGCCAACCTCTGCGTTGGATCCTATTTCAACCCTGACCATTGAAGAGCTGATTACTGAGCTGAAGGAAAAGTATACCGTTGTTATTGTTACGCATAACATGCAACAGGCGGCGCGCGTATCAGACCAGACCGCGTTTTTGTATATGGGTAAACTGATTGAGTATGCCGATACCGATACTTTATTTACTACCCCGTCTGAAAAACAGACAGAAGATTATATTACTGGTCGTTACGGTTAAGGAGCGAGTCATGGATAAGATGAATATGGGTAAGCACATTTCCGGTAAGTTCAATGACGAACTGGAAGCTGTGCGTAACCGTGTGTTAAGCATGGGCGGATTGGTTGAAAAGCAATTGCAGGATTCACTTCTGGCAATTCAGAAGGGCGACATCGACTTGGCAGAGAAAGTCCTGACCAGTGACCATAAAGTGAACAAACTCGAAGTGCAGATTGATGAAGAATGCGTGCACATTATTGCTAAACGCCAACCAACCGCCAGTGATCTGCGTTTAGTCATTGCGATTATCAAAACCATTGCTGACTTAGAGCGTATTGGTGACGAAGCAGAGCGTATTGCAAAAGTCGCTAAGGAAAGTTTCAGTAACGACCAACAGCAACTGTTAGTCAGTCTCGAAAACCTGGGGCAACACGTATTAAGCATGCTGCGTAATGTACTTGATGCTTTCGCCCGTATGGACCTGGAGTCGGCTTATAATGTGCACCAGCAGGACGAGCAGGCTGACCGTCAGTACGAAGCGCTGACACGTCAGTTAATGACATACATGATGGAAGACTCGCGCTCTATTCCAAAAATTATGAATGTGCTTTGGTCCGCACGTTCTTTAGAGCGTATTGGTGACCGTTGTCAGAACATTGCCGAATACATTATCTTTTTTGTGAAAGGCAAAGACGTGCGCCATGTCTCACCAGAGAGCATGGAACGCACGGTTATGGGCAAAAAAGACTAGAATAAACGCCGGGCACGAATAGTGCCCGGAATGTCTTTCAGTTGTTGCAGTATATTGGCGCCATTGTCGCTATCGATATCCATTACCACGTAGCCCACACTTTCATCGGTCTGTAAGTACTGACCCGCCACGTTAATTTCATTGTCGCTAATAATGCGGTTAATGGCGTTTAGCATACCCGGCTGGTTTTTATGAATATGCAGCAAACGCTGTGCGGTGGCGTGTGTTGGCAAGCTCACTTCAGGGAAGTTCACGGCAGACAGGGTAGAGCCGTTATCCGAATAGCGCACCAATTTTCCGGCCACTTCAACGCCAATGTTTTCCTGAGCTTCTAAAGTTGAGCCGCCAATGTGTGGTGTTAGCAGGCAATTTTTTAAGCCACGCAGAGGCGACATAAACTCGTCGTTATTACCTTTAGGTTCAACCGGAAACACATCAATTGCCGCACCCGCCAGGTGTCTTGATGACAGAGCTTCAGCCAGGGCGTCAATGTCTACTACCGTTCCGCGTGACGCGTTAATGAGCAGGCTGCCCGGCTTCATACGTTCAATTTGACGACGGCCTATCATCCATTGCGTTTGTTCGGTTTCCGGTACGTGCAGAGTGACAATATCGGCTTGCGTGAGTAAGTCATCCAAAGTGGGAACCGACTGAGCGTTACCCATGGGCAGCTTATCTTCAACGTCGTAGTAGCGGATGTGCATGCCCAATTGCTCGGCTAAAACACTTAACTGGCTGCCAATGTGACCGTAGCCGACAATTCCCAGTATTTTTCCGCGTGCCTCAAAAGACTGTTTAGCTGATTTTAGCCAGCCTCCTTCGTGGGCCATGGCATTCTTTTCAGGAATGCCCCGTAGCAGCATAATAGCCTCGGCTAAAACCAGTTCGGCCACACTGCGGGTGTTGGAAAAAGGCGCGTTGAAGACAACGACGCCGTGTCGCTTGGCCGCATCTAAGTCAATTTGATTGGTGCCTATGCAAAAGCAGCCAACCGCAATGAGTTTGTCGGCGGCGGCAAATACGCGTTCATTCAACTGGCTGCGTGAGCGGATACCAAGAATATGAGCGTCTTTAACTTTCTCGCAGAGTTCATCTTCGTTCAGGGAAGTTTGCAGTATTTCCAGGTTATGGTAGCCGTGGTGACGGAATAGCTGGATGGCACTGTCATGGACTCCTTCAAGCAGCAAAACCTTGATTTTGTCCTTCGCTAATGAGGTTTGCATCAGCCACTTACCTTCAGAGTCTGAACCCCGTCTTCACGGGCAATAAGCGCCACATCCGCACCACGCTGAGCAAAGAGCCCGTTGGTGACTACGCCGACAATATTGTTCAGTTGAGCTTCAAGCTTCATGGGCTCCATGATGTCAAAGTTGTGCACATCGAGGATCCAGTTGCCGTTGTCGGTGGTAAAACCCTGGCGCCAGACCGGGTCGCCGCCAAGCTTTACAATTTCGCGGGCAACGTATGAACGCGCCATAGGAATCACTTCAACCGGCAGCGGGAATTGACCTAAACGGCCAACCATTTTGGTTTCATCAGCGACGCAGACGAACTTTTTGGCGACTGCGGCTATAATTTTTTCACGGGTCAGCGCTCCGCCTCCGCCTTTAATCATCTGGCCATGCTCATTAATTTCATCAGCACCGTCTACATAAACGGGAACATCGGCAACGGAGTTCAGCTCAAACACTTCAATACCATGAGACTTCAGACGCTCGGTAGAGGCTTCAGAACTAGAAACAGCCCCTTCAATGTCATGTTTTCGCTCGGCTAACGCATCGATAAAAAAGTTTACGGTTGAGCCGGTACCGACTCCGACGACAGTGCCGTCTTCAATGTATTGCATAGCAGCTTCTGCTGCCGCTTTTTTTAGTGCATCAGCGTTGCCTGACATGAGCGTTTCTCCGTGTTTGTGCTTTAAGCTCAGTATAGGGAATTTGTTGTTTTTTATCGATCTTTCTTTTACTTCAAAAGCGCCAGTGTTGTGCTGGTGTAATGATTTCCGGCAGCGGAATATCCCAACTCTCAACCGGTATTTTTTCAACCTGTTGTTCGTTATAGCTTAGCCCAATGGGCGATAAGTTGGGCCTATTCCCATTATGCCATTGAGCTAATGTTCGATCGTAATAACCGCCGCCCATGCCTAATCGGTTGCCCTGACTGTCGAAGCCGACTAATGGCATCAGCAGTATCTGAATACTGGACAATGGCACTACGTTTTGGACATTCAGTTCGGGTTCGGCAATACCGTACTTGTTGGTTGTCATTGGCGTATCCGGGGCATAGTGTAAAAACAGCAAATGCCCTTTAGCAAAAGGATGAAGCACGGGTAAAACGGTATTAAAACCTGACTGCCACAGCTTTTGAATAATGGCTGAGGTTGGTAACTCGCCGGCAAAGCTTTTATACACAGCAACGGTGGTCTGCTGAGGGACCCGGTTGCTCAGACGTTGCTCCAGTTTGTCAGCAACCAGACGTGCCGCTTCGCTCTGCTGTTCGGCGGTTAAATTGCGGCGAATTTGCTGTAACTTGCGTCGGAGGTCCTGTCGAGTCATGCTAGAGTCTGCTTAATGATAACCGCTGAGTAATTGCCAGAGGATAACCGATGAAAACAATAAAAACGATAGCTTTAGCCATGATAGCGATGGCTTTTACGGTTGCAGCCCATGCTGTACAGGCTCCCCCGAAAGCGCCGGAGCGTGATCGCGGTGAAGGTCCGTACGAGCGCCTGATATTACGTGGCGGAACACTAATTAATGGCGAAGGCGCACCACCCATTGGTCCGGTAGACATCGTCATTGAAGACGATCGTATCGTGAATATTGTCAGTGTTGGTAATCCGGGAGTGCCCGTTAAGCCCGAGGGGCGTCCTGAAGCTGAAGCAGGTGATAAAGAGCTGGATGTCAGCGGGCAGTATATCTTGCCCGGCTTTGTTGATATGCATGCGCATATTGGTGGCTCCGCAAAAGGTATTCCGGCGGAGTATGTATTGAAGTTGTGGTTGGCTCACGGTATTACAACCATTCGGGAACCCGGCAGTTTTAATGGCCTGGACTGGGTTCAGTGGCACGAAGAGCGCGCTGTCGATAATCGCATTACGTCGCCGCGAATCATTCCTTATGTCGGTTTTGGGCAAGGTTGGGATAAACCAATTTATAACGGTGAGCAGGCGCGTGAATGGGTTCGCTACATTAAAGACGAGGGAGCGAAAGGCATTAAATTCTTCGGTGCTTCACGCAAAGTTATGGAAGCGGCGCTGGACGAAGCCAATAAGCAGGGCTTAGGCACTATGATGCACCACGCTCAGCTGAATGTGATGTCGATGAATGCACTGGACTCCGCTCGCCTGGGCTTAACCTCTATGGAGCATTGGTACGGCTTGCCGGAAGCTCTGTTTGAAGAGCGCCGCGTGCAGGACTACCCGGCAGGTTATAACTACAATAATGAGCAAAACCGCTTTGAAGAGGCTGGCCGCTTATGGAAGCAGGCCGCGGAGCCAGGTTCAGAGAAATGGAATTCAGTGCGCAATGAACTGATTGAACTGGACTTCACGATTAACCCCACCTTAACCATATACGAAGCGTCGCGTGACTTAATGCGTGAACGTCAGGCCATTTGGCACGACGAATACACCTTGCCGCGGTTGTGGGAGTTTTTCGAGCCAAGTCGCTACGCCCACGGTTCTTACTGGTTCGACTGGACGACCGACAATGAAATTGCCTGGAAAAACAATTACCAGAAATGGATGGCGTTCTTAAAGGACTTCCACTCCAACGGCGGCAGAATTACGGTTGGTTCTGATGCGGGCTACATTTATAAGATTTATGGCTTTGGTTACATTCGCGAACTGGAGTTATTACGTGAAGCCGGTTTGAATGCACTGGAAGTAATTCATGCTGCCAGCCTGGCCGGTGCCGAGGCACTGAATATGGAAGACGACATTGGCTCCGTTGCTATTGGTAAAAAAGCCGACATGGTTATTGTGAACGAAAACCCGATGGATAACTTTAAAGTGCTATACGGTACGGGGCATTTCAAGCTTGATGATAACAACCAGCCGATGCGTACCGAAGGCATTCAGTACACCATTAAAGACGGTGTCATTTTTGACGCACAACAATTGCTAGAGGACGTTAAAGCCATTGTTGCTGATGAAAAGGCGGAGCGCCAATAGTAAGGGTGGTTTCCCAAGGTGCCGCTGCTGGCTGTAGCCCTTGAACCCATTGGTTCAAGGCGGGGAGCAAATGGTATCTGCCGTAGGCTTCCCGGTTCATGCCGGGCTTGCACATGGCAGGCCAGTGATCCCCTTTTAATACAAGCATCGGCTCAGGGACATAAGCCTGCTGGCAAACACCCCAGGAAACCGCAAAAGGGTTACAATGTTGCTTTAGGTTAACCGCTAACGGTTACGTTGTGAGCGTTGCTCACTCATTGCCTGTTCTATCGTTGCCTGAAGTAACTGAATTTTTTCTTCAAGCTTAGCCGTTTTTGCAGATTGTTCATTTTGATCCTGAATCCATTCATGGCATAAATTCAGGGCTGTCATAACAGCTATTTGTTCGACATTGGTCAGTTGCGTTCGTTCTTTGGTTTCCATCAGTCTTTCATTGAGCGTATCTGCCGCTTGCTGCAACGCGCTTTCCTGCCCAACAGGGCAAGCCACCTTATAATTACGTTCCAGCAATTTTATATCCATGGTTTTTGCGGCCATTCAAAAGACTCCTTGCAACTGACTCAACAGCTTTGATAACTGCATTATGGCATGAGCTACCGGTGTTTGTCAGCTAGCGATTATGTAAAGCCAGTGTTAGGATTAATGCATGATAAATAAAGGGCAGAATTTAATGTCGACACGTTTTAATTATGACCGCTTAGTGGAACTTTACGCACAATACGACATGACGCCAAGTGCGTCAGAAGTGCAGGGCATGTTAACCGGGCTAATAGCCACCGGCAGCGACGCCAAAAGCAATGAATTAATGATCTTAATGTCAGATCTGGCATACGACGGCCAGGGTTTGCCCGTCGAGCTGGAGAATTTGCTGCAACAGCAGGCCGAAGAAATTGAGCACTCGCTGGGCGACGAAGACTTAGGCTACCGTTTGTTATTACCTGAAGACACGACGCCGCTGTCTGACCGCTTAAGCGCACTGGCTGGCTGGGTTAATGCCTTTTTAGTGGGCTATGGCGTTAACCAGGAAAATATGACCAACTTAAGTGGTGACTTAAAAGAAGCCATTGAAGACATGGTCGAGCTGGCGAAAATAGAATTTACCGACGATGGTGATGAGGAAGAAGAACGAGCCTACACCGAAATTGTCGAGTATCTGCGTGTTTCAGCCATGATGTGCTACGCCGAATTAGGCCGTAATGAACTACCGGCAAACCAGCCACCCAAAATTCTGCATTAATTACTGACGGAGTAGAGGTCGTTGATGAGAAACGTTATTCCTCAGGATGAATTTAAACAGCGCCGACGCCAGCTGCTGGAGTCTTTGCCTCCGCATTCGGTGGCACTGGTGGCTGCTAACAGTGAAGTTACGCGCAGCAATGATACCGAGTACCCTTTTCGCCAAAACAGCGACTTTTTCTATCTAACCGGTTTTAATGAGCCGGACGCCGTGTTGCTGCTGATTAACGACAGCAGCCCTCGCAGTGTTTTATTCTGTCAGGACAAAGACCCAAATCACGAAGTCTGGCATGGGCTGCGTTTAGGCTATACCAATGCTGTTGAAGCCTTAGCCGTTGACAGCGCGGAAGATCTCGACACTTTGCCGGAACGTTTACCGGAGTTGCTGGAGGGTATTGAATCGGTTTTCTACCCCATGGGCGAAGACTCAGTGCTGGCAGAACTGGTGAGCGAAGCGCGCGATGACGTCAGTGTGAAAGCAAGACGAAGCGGTAAATTAGCGCCTCAAAGCTTGTCTGACTTAAGACCTCAGTTGGACGCGATGCGCCTTATTAAGTCAGCCAATGAAGTGGCAGTGATGAAAGAAGCGGGCCGAATCAGCTCGGGGGCATTCCGCCGCATTATGCGTTTTGTTGAAGCGGGCAAGCACGAGTATCAGGTAGCGGCAGAGCTGCACCATGAATTTGCCATGAACGGCGCTTTGCATCCGGCTTACGGTATTATCAGCGGTGGTGGTGCGAATGCCTGCGTTCTGCATTACACCGACAATAAGGACGAACTGCAAAATGGCGACTTGCTGCTGGTAGACGCCGGCGCGGAGTATCAGGGGTACGCGGCCGACATTACCCGTACTTTCCCGGTAAATGGCAAGTTTAGTGAACCACAGAGCATACTTTATAACTTAGTGCTGGAAGCCCAGCAGGCGGCGTTTGCTGAAATTAAACCCGGCAGTAATTTGGTTCAGGCGAGCGAAACGGCTGCCAGGGTCATTAGCGATGGTCTCACCGAGCTGGGTATTTTAACCGGCGATGCCGAAGAAAACTTCAAAGAGCAACGCTGGAAAACGTACTTTATTCACGGCCTGGGCCATTGGCTGGGTCTGGATGTTCACGATGTGGGGCGTTATCGCGACAGTGAGGGCGAGCCTGTACCTTTCAAACCCGGCATGGTGCTGACAGTAGAACCCGGTATTTATATTCCGGAAGATGCTGACGTTGAAGAGAAATGGCGCGGCATAGGCATTCGCATTGAAGATGACCTGGTTGTAACAGCGGACGGTTTTGACAACATGACCGCCGATGTACCCAAAACCATTGAAGAGATTGAGACATGGATGAAAGGCCAGTAACGCACGCCGATGTTGTAATAGCCGGAGGTGGCCTGGTGGGCGCCTTAACTGGCTTAATGCTGGCGCAACAACGGCCGGACTGGCACATTGTTGTCTGTGAACCTCGCGCTGAGGGTCCGCCCGCCGACAAACGCATTATTGCTCTGGCTGCTGCATCAGCGCAGCGGCTGCAAAGTCTCGGTGTACTCAATGGCATTGACAGTACTCCAATAAAACATATTCACATCTCCGACCGGGGCTTTGCCGGCGCCACTGAACTGCACGCCGAGAACGAGCGGGTAGAGGCCTTAGGTCGGGTTGTTGCTGCTTCCGAGCTGGTTAATAACCTGTACCTTAGCTGTCAGAAGCAGACCAATCTTGAGTGGTTATCGGGTGTTCGTTTAGATTCATTGCAACAGCAGCAAAAGCAGGTGGAATTAAACCTGGATAACGGACAGCAGCTGTTGGCTAAGTTACTTATTGGTGCCGATGGCCAGAACTCACTGGTGCGCGAGCAACTGGGGCTAAAATCGGATGTTTACGACTATGGCCAGTTTGGGTGCATTGCAACGCTTGATTTAGAGCAGCCATTAGATGGCTGGGCCTATGAGCGCTTTACCGAGAATGGGCCTATTGCCTTACTGCCAATGCAGGGAAGTCAGGCTTCACTGGTGTGGAGCTTTACCGAAGCGCAGCGTGACGTTGCCCAGCAATGGTCCGACACCGAATTTATGCAACGGTGTCAGCAGGCGTTTGGCTACCGCGCAGGCTTATTTAGCGGCGTGTCGAAACGAGTTTTCTATCCGCTGACGTTACGCCGGGCAAAGCGCTCGACTCACCACCGCAGTGTGATCATCGGTAATGCATCGCACGCCTTACACCCCATAGCCGGGCAGGGTTTTAATCTGCTGCTGCGCGATACCGAAGTACTATGCGAGTCGCTGGCCAATGTTGATGACGCCGGAAATTTTCAGGCATTACAAGGCTACGAGCAGAACCGCGAACGTGATTATCAGGCCATTATTAAACTGACGGACGGTTTAGTGCGCGGCTTTTCGAATCACTACTGGCCCACGGTATTGGGTCGCAACAGTGCGCTGATGTTACTGCAGCATTGTTCGCCGCTGAAATCCGCCTTCGCACGCTTAACCATGGGGATGCAACCATGACCATGAAACGCAAAAAGCTAGACGTTGTGATTGTTGGCGGCGGCATGATTGGTCTGAGCCTGGCAATACTTCTGGCTC
>NZ_DFTS01000035.1:5944-6661 GCF_002383015.1 Idiomarina sp. UBA4206 | reverse complement strand
GTGCTGGAAAGGCATTCGCAACCTGAACTTTCTGAAGCGCTGGCATTGCGGGTAAGCGCACTGAATGATCGCAGTCGCAGCGTATTAAAAGACTGTGGTGCCTGGCCTTTAGTGCAGGCACACCGAATTGGCCCTTACCAAAGCATGCAAGTGTGGGACAAAGACAGCCCCGCGCACATTGAGTTTTCAGCCCGGGAAATTAACGCCGCAGATTTAGGCGCTATAGTTGAAAACAACGTTGTGGAGCATTTTTTGTGGCAACGTGCTGAGCAGGTCGGTGTTGAGATATTGCAGACGCAGCAGTGGACAATGGTTCATGCCGGCGATGATTCTCACCCCGCGGAAATAGACGTTGGTGAGTGGTTACTGTCAGCCGATCTTATAGTAGGAGCCGACGGTGGCCGTTCGAAAGTGCGTCAGTATGCTGAGTTACCACTAACGTTCTGGGACTACGGGCAGCAAGGTATTGTGGCGAACATTCGCACGGAACAGCCGCATAATGGCGTGGCTCGTCAGGTGTTTTTACCCACAGGGCCACTGGCGCTTCTGCCAACGCCTGATTCTCATACCGTTTCCATTGTCTGGTCTGCCGATGAAGATCTCGCCAAAAACTTGCTTAATGAGCCGCCTGAGCGCTTTGCAAAACAGGTGGAAACAGAGTCAGGGCGGGTATTAGGCCGTTGCGAGTGTGTGTTTGATATAAAAGCTTTTCCGCTT
>NZ_DFTS01000035.1:5430-5859 GCF_002383015.1 Idiomarina sp. UBA4206 | reverse complement strand
AAAAGCTTTTCCGCTTAAAATGCAGTACGCGCGCCAATGGTATCAGCATCGTATTGTCTTGGCTGGTGACGCCGCACACACTATTCATCCGCTGGCCGGGCAGGGGGCGAACTTAGGTTTTGGTGACGTGAAAGCCTTAACGGAAAAAATCGAGGGTGTGGATTTATCTTCTCTGACGCAATTGCACCGCTCTTTGAGCGCGTATCAACGCGAGCGCAAAGCCGATGCTCAGTTAATGATAGCCGCAATGGAAACGTTCAAACGCGGTTTCGGTACAGCAAACCCAGTAGTGAAAGGCTTACGCGCCCTGGCTTTCGCACTGCCAAACAAACTCACCTTTTTAAAACGCAAGCTAGCCGAAGTAGCTCTGGGCTAGGTGGCTGAGGTTGCTACATACTGGTCCGGGAAACGCCCGTGAATACATCCCTG
>NZ_DFTS01000035.1:1762-5380 GCF_002383015.1 Idiomarina sp. UBA4206 | reverse complement strand
ACGCCCGTGAATACATCCCTGTAGGGTTTGGGCAGCGCCATCCATGGCGCTGCACATTCCCTGACCAGTACGTAGCAACCATAGGCGCCACCTATTCCGTAGCTCAGCTCTCGTAGCCTGACGTTCACGTCAGGTGAGATGTTCAAATTCGCGCTTTCAGATAATCCGCTAATTGAGAAGCCGCGCTTGAAGCGCCGCCGGCCAGGCGCATAATCACGTTGACTGAACCCGGGTTGGGTAAGGGTTTGTTATCAGAAAAACTCTCCAATATGGGAATATCCTTCGGTACAGTACTTTTGGCCAGAACGGTAATGCCCAGCCCACTGTTCAATGCCGCAGTCAGTCCCGAGAAGTCTGTATTGGTATAAGTGATACGATAAGGCTGATGCGCTCTTTGTAAGCTTTGTTCCGCCCTGCGACGATAAATACAGCCTTCAGGGGCAACCACCATAGGCCAGCCGGGTTGCTCTAACAAGCCGGGTAAACCCACCCAAACCAATTCTTCGCGCTGAATCAGAACATCACTTTTATTGGTTTGCTCACGCAGTGCCAGAATAATATCGAACTGCTGTCCTAATCCGGAAAGTAAGTCTTTACTCAATGCTGAAGTCACCTGCAGCGTAACCTGTGGGTAAACCTGAGCAAACTGACCCAGCACTTTGGGTAGCAAACTGGACGCGAATTCACTGGTAATACCCAGCCGAACTTTACCGCTAACCTGTTGAGGCTCGAACTGCGCCCAGGCCTGGTCATTCAGTGCCAACATTCGCTGGGCGTAGTCAAACAGTACGTCACCGTCGGCGGTAAGAGCAAAGCCGCTGCCCTGACGGGTTAGCAGTTCAACGCCCAGTTGCTGCTCCAGCTTTTTAAGCTGCAAACTAATAGCAGGCTGAGAACGACCCATGCGCTCGCCGGCGAGTGTCATACTGCCCAGCTCAATCACTGCACTAAAACTGCGTAAGGCTTCTAAGGATAAATGTTTCATTGGTTCGCTTTATAAAGTCGTTACTGGGTATTTGAAAAATTAATACCATTATAAGCATTATTGATTTTAAGTTTAAACGAATCACGCCTATAATTTGCGCCCATACACACGCACATAAAGTGAACAGAGAAGGAACACGGTATGGGTAGCAGAACGCCACTGTACGATGCACACGTAAAAGCGGGTGCGAAGATGGTTGATTTTCACGGCTGGGACATGCCGCTGAACTACGGCTCACAAATTGAAGAGCACCATGCTGTACGCCGTGACTGCGGTGTTTTTGATGTGTCGCACATGACCATTGTTGACGTAGAAGGCCCACAGGCTCAGGCGTTTTTGCGTTACCTGCTTGCTAACGATGTTGCCAAGCTAAAAACCGAAGGCAAAGCGCAATACACCAGCATGTTGAATGAAAACGGCGGTGTTATTGACGACCTTATCGTGTATTTCTTCTCAGAAACCGCTTACCGCATGGTTGTTAACTCAGCAACCCGTGACCGCGACCTGGCATGGATTGAAAAAGTAGCAGCCGATTTTGATGTCACCACCAAAGAGCGTGACGACATGGGTATGCTGGCTTTGCAGGGCCCTAAAGCCGCTGAAAAAATTCAAAACGTACTAACTGCAGAGCAGTATGCCGAAATTGACGGCATGAAGCCTTTTGTGGGCAAAGACGTTGGCGATTACTTTATTGCGACCACAGGTTACACCGGCGAAAAAGGCTACGAAATTGTGGTTCCGGCCGAGCAACTTGAAGCCTTGTGGAATGACTTGCTAAAAGCCGAGGTTGCTCCATGTGGACTGGGTGCTCGTGATACACTGCGTTTAGAAGCTGGCATGAACCTGTATGGTCAGGACATGGATGAGAACATCACGCCGCTGGAAGCCAATATGGGCTGGAGCGTGGCGTTTGAACCGGCTGATCGCGACTTCATTGGTCGTAAAGCCTTAGAGCAGAAAAAAGCGAAAGGTCATGACAAATTAGTCGGCCTTGTGATGGAAGAGAAAGGTGTACTGCGCCACGGTCAAAAAGTAACCGTTGAGGGTGGCGAAGGTATCATCACTTCTGGTACATTCTCGCCTACACTTGGTTTCTCAGTTGCAATGGCTCGCGTTCCATCCAGTGTTGGTGATACAGCGGAAGTGGAAATGCGTAAGAAACAAATGCCGGTGAAGGTGGTTAAGCCAGGTTTCGTCAGAAACGGTCAATCTGTTTTATAATCGAACAAGATTCAATACATTCCGGGTAACCCGGGTAGAAGGAAAGCAATATGAGCAATATTCCAGCAGATCTGAAATACGCATCAACCCACGAATGGGTTCGTGATGAAGGCGACGGTACTTTTACTGTAGGTATCTCTGAGCACGCGCAGGAACTTCTTGGCGACATGGTGTTTGTTGAGTTACCGGACGTAGGCGACAAAGTTGCCACAGGCGATGACATTGCTGTCGCTGAATCTGTAAAAGCCGCTTCAGATATCTACGCACCAATGACCGGTGAAGTTGTTGCTGTGAACGAAGATCTGGAAGATGCCCCTGAAACGGTCAACAACGACCCTTACGGTGACGGCTGGTTATTCCGTATAAAAGCAGATGACAGCGGCGAGCTGGACAACTTATTAGACGCGAACACTTACGAGGCTTCAATCGACGAAGACTGAGGCCATTGGCGCATAGCACCAATGACACAGAGCGTCCTGAGCCCCGGAAATTAGCCGGGGTTCATTGTTTTTTGTCTACGATAAGTTTTCGATAAATTTCCGATAAATGTACGAGGCTGAGTTAAATGAGCAGTACTACCCTGACGCAATTAGAGCACCACGATGAATTCATTAGCCGCCATATTGGCCCAAGCGCTGATGAGCAAAAAGCCATGCTGGCTGAGCTGGGTGTAGATTCTTTAGAAGCATTAACCAAAGACACTGTGCCTGGTGCGATTCTGCGTGAACCGTTCCTGCAAACAGGGGAGCCGCAAACTGAACGCGAAGCTCTGGCTCGTCTTAAAAACATTGCGAAAAAGAACCAAATTTGTACCTCGTACATTGGTATGGGTTACTACGACACCGTAGTGCCTAACGTTATTTTACGTAACGTGCTGGAAAACCCGGGTTGGTACACAGCGTACACGCCGTATCAGCCTGAAATTGCTCAGGGCCGTTTAGAAGCACTGCTTAACTTCCAGCAAATGACCATGGACTTAACCGGCTTAGATTTAGCCAGCGCCTCACTGCTGGACGAAGCCACTGCCGCCGCCGAAGCTATGGCTATGGCGAAGCGGGTTTCTAAAAACAAAAAATCCAACGCGTTTTTCATTGCCGACAACGTTTACACGCAAACCATAGACGTGGTGAAAACCCGTGCCGAATACTTTGGTTTCGACATTATTGTCGGACCGGCGCGTGAAGCCTCTGATCATGACGTGTTTGGTGCGTTGTTGCAGTATCCGGACAAACAAGGCCAGTTGCACAACATTGAACAGTTAATTGGTGAGTTGCAGGAGAAAAAGGCCATTGTTGCCGTTGCTTCTGACTTAATGAGCCTGTTAATGGTGAAGTCACCGGGCGAAATGGGCGCCGACATGGTGTTCGGTAACGCGCAACGTTTTGGTGTGCCAATGGGCTATGGCGGCCCTC
>NZ_DFTS01000035.1:937-1650 GCF_002383015.1 Idiomarina sp. UBA4206 | reverse complement strand
CGTGACAAGTTTAAACGTTCATTGCCGGGTCGTATTATTGGTGTTTCTAAAGACTCGCGCGGACGCCCTGCATTGCGTATGGCCATGCAGACCCGTGAGCAGCACATACGCCGCGAAAAAGCGAACTCGAACATTTGTACTGCGCAGGTTCTGCTGGCGAACATGGCGTCGTTTTACGCGGTGTATCATGGCCCGGAAGGCTTGCGTCGTATTGCCAACCGCATTCACCGTTTAACCGACATTGTTGCCTTAGGCATGCAGGACAAAGGCGTGAAGCTGGTGAACAGCCACTGGTTTGACACCTTAACCTTTGAAATGAAAGAAAACGCCGCAGACGTATTGGCGCGCAGCAAAGCGCTGGGTCTTAACCTACGCGTTGACGGCGAAGGCGTATTCGGTATCAGCCTGGACGAAGCCAAAACGCGTGATGATGTTGAAACCTTATTTGCTGCCTTGTTTGGCGACAACCACGGTTTAGACATCGATGTACTGGACAGCCGTGTTGCTGGCGGTGACGTTGAATCTATTCCTGCTGACTTAGTGCGTACTTCTCAGTACTTGCAGCACCCGGTATTTAACGAGTATCACTCAGAAACCGAAATGCTGCGTTATATTAAAAAGTTGGAAAACAAAGATTTAGCCCTGAACCATTCCATGATTTCTCTGGGCTCGTGCACCATGAAGCTGAACGCCACCGCCGAGATGATTCCGGT
>NZ_DFTS01000035.1:394-819 GCF_002383015.1 Idiomarina sp. UBA4206 | reverse complement strand
GCCACCGCCGAGATGATTCCGGTCACCTGGCCTGAGTTTGGTCAGTTGCACCCGTTCTGCCCGGCAGAGCAGGCGCAAGGCTATTACGAGTTAGTTTCTACTTTGTCTGAATGGTTAATTGATGTAACTGGTTACGACAACATGTCTATGCAGCCGAACTCCGGCGCACAGGGCGAGTACGCTGGTCTGCTGGCTATTCAGAAATACCATGAAAGCCGCGGCGACGGGCACCGCGACATCTGCCTTATTCCAAGCTCTGCCCACGGCACCAACCCAGCTTCAGCTCAGATGATGAACATGAAAGTGGTGGTGGTTGACTGTGACAAGCACGGCAACGTGGACATGGACGACTTAAAAGCCAAAGCCGAAGAAGCGGGCGAGAACCTGTCGTGCATTATGGTCACTTACCCGTCTACCCACGGTGT
>NZ_DFTS01000035.1:0-137 GCF_002383015.1 Idiomarina sp. UBA4206 | reverse complement strand
TCGCACCTGAACCTGCACAAAACTTTCTGTATTCCGCACGGTGGCGGTGGCCCTGGCATGGGTCCTATTGGTGTGAAGCAGCATTTGGCTGAATTCCTGCCAAACCACTCCATTGTGAATATAGAAGATCGGAAGAG
>NZ_DFTS01000002.1:16480-16801 GCF_002383015.1 Idiomarina sp. UBA4206 | reverse complement strand
GCGGTACGGCTGAAAAGTCTGCGGTATTGGCAAAAGAATCCTTAATGGAGTCTGTCGACATCCATGAGCTTATTGAGCGTGGCCCGCAAAATGCCGAAGAAGAGCTGCGTTTAGAAATTTTTAACCGCGTTAACGCGTTAGGTATCGGTGCTCAGGGTCTGGGTGGTTTAACAACGGTGCTGGACGTGAAGATTAAATCACTGCCGACCCACGCAGCTTCTAAGCCGGTGACCTTAATTCCAAACTGTGCAGCCACGCGTCACGTGCATTTTACTTTAGACGGCAGCGGTGCAGCAGATTTAACTCCGCCGAAACTGGAAG
>NZ_DFTS01000002.1:13447-16399 GCF_002383015.1 Idiomarina sp. UBA4206 | reverse complement strand
ACATCGCCGAAACTGGAAGACTGGCCGGATGTCACCTTTGAGCTAGGCGATGATGCTCGTCGGGTGAACCTGGATGAAGTAACTAAAGAAGACATTCAGGACTGGAAAATGGGTGAAACTGTGCTCTTGTCCGGTAAGTTACTCACTGGTCGGGATGCCGCTCACAAGCGCATTAAAGGCATGCTGGATAACGGCGAAAAACTACCGGTTGATTTCAACAACCGCTTTATTTACTACGTAGGGCCGGTAGATCCTGTGGGCGATGAAGTTGTTGGTCCGGCAGGTCCTACAACCTCAACTCGTATGGATAAATTTACTGATCAGATGCTGGAAGAAGCCGGCATTATCGGCATGGTCGGTAAAGCAGAGCGTGGCCCTGAAGCCGTAGAAAGTATTCGTAAGCACAAAGCCGTTTATCTGATGGCCGTTGGCGGCGCGGCTTACTTAGTGGCTAAAGCTATTAAGAAATCTCGTGTGGTGGCCTTTGAAGATTTAGGTATGGAAGCCATTTACGAATTTGAAGTGGAAGACATGCCGGTCACTGTTGCTGTGGATAGCGATGGTCAAAACGCGCATACTCAAGGTCCTGCTATTTGGAAAGCCAAAATTGCTGACCTCAATGAAAAATTAGGAGCTTAATGATGTCGCTGGCACTGTGGCAATGGATGGCAATAATTGGAGTGCCGGTTGTGACTGTCATTACGGCGTTGTTGTTGCTTTGGCAACAGCAGCGCCGTTTGCGTTTACAGGCAGAGCAGCAAAATACGGCACTGGAACAGGACTCGGATATTCTTCGTGAGCGCGTTGATGAGCTTCAGCGTGAAGTGTATGAAAAAGACAGCCGTTTGCGTGAAACTTTAGCTCGGGCTGAGCATGAGCAGAAAACCGCAGAAGAGAAGCTGAACTTATTAAAAGTCAGTGAAGAACGTCTGACCCAACAGTTTGAAAACCTAGCAAATCGTATTTTCGATGAAAAGTCGAAAGGACTGCAACAGCATCATCAACAGTCCTTGCAGGCTACGCTGGAGCCTTTCAAACAACAAATTGATGCGTTTAAAAAGCAAATTACTCAGCAGTATACTGACGAAACCAAAGAGCGCTCTGCTTTAAAAAATGAGGTTATGTCGCTTAAGGATTTGAATCGCCAAATGGCGTCTGAAGCTGAAGCATTAACCCGCGCACTAAAAGGCGACACCAAGCAACAGGGTAACTGGGGCGAGGTAGTACTGGAGCGTATTCTGGAGCAGTCCGGTCTGCGTGAAGGGCACGAGTATCAGACACAAGCGCATCACCGCGACGAAGACGGCAAGTCGTTCAAGCCCGATGTGATTGTGCATTTGCCGAATAAAAAAGACGTAGTTATCGACTCAAAAGTTAGTTTGTCGGCTTATGAGCGGTATTTTAATTCTGACGATGATGCAGACCGCGAACGGGCGTTAAATGAGCATGTCCAGTCGCTAAAGCAACACATAAAACAGTTGGGTAAAAAGAGCTACCATCAACTGGAAGGGTTACGCACGCTGGATTACGTGTTGATGTTTATTCCTATTGAGCCGGCGTTCTTGCTGGCGGTTGATCGTGATCCTGAACTTATTCGGCTGGCGCTGGACAACCAGATTATGCTGGTAAGTCCTACGAATTTACTGGTTGCGCTGCGTACCGTTCACAACATCTGGCAGTATGAGTATCAGAACCAGAATGCTGAAAAAATAGCGACCGATGCCGCACGTTTGTACGACAAGTTTGTGGGTTTTGTTGAAGATTTAGAAAAAATTGGTAACGGCTTACAAACGTTGGATAACCGTTATCAGGAAGCCATGAAGAAGCTGAGTACCGGGCGCGGTAACCTCATTGGCCGAGTGGATAAATTCCGTCAGATGGGTGTGCAAACGAATAAGCGATTAAATCCGGATTACCTTGATTCCGAAGAAACCTCTCCGGAAGGTATTGAATCCGATGGTGCAGATAAGAAAAACGACTGAGCCAACGCTCAGTCATTTACTTTTATCAACTTAATGCACTGCGACGATAATGATCAACCCACAATGAGGTCGCGCCACAAACCGCCAGCGGCATAATAATTAAATTAATCAGTGGTATCATGGTTAGTACGGTGACACCGAAACCAAAGCCCAGTGTTTTACCGCGACGTTTATGCAACTCGGAACGCATCCTCGGGAAGGACAGTTTGTGATTATCGAACGGGTAATCAAGGTACTGTATCGACATCATCCAGCAAACAAAGATATACCAAAGCACCTGCCCGATAACGGGAATAATGAGCGACAACAGAAAAAAGCCAAGCGCTCGGGGAATGTAATACATGAGTTTCTGCATTTCCCGTTTTAAAGTTCTTGGAATGTCTTTAAACAGACCTAAGAATCCCTCGTCGCCTAAGCTCTCACCGCTTTCATAGCGCTCTACTTTTTCTGCCAGAAGCCCGTTAAAAGGGGCCGCAATTAAATGCATGATGGTGCTAAAAATAAACGAGAAGAGCGCGATAATGGTAATAACTGCAAGTGGCCATAAAAGAAATTCCAGCCATTGGAAAAAGTCGGGCAGCCAGCTCATAAAGCGATTCAACCAATAGTCGACTTGGCTATACAGCCAGCTGAAAGCAAGCGAGAACAGGATAAGGTTGGTCAGAATAGGTACTACGACGTAACGACGAAGGCCCTTAGTTCGGATAAGTTGTAACCCTCGACCTATGTAAGCAAGTCCAGAATCGCTGTAGGCTGCTTTTTGCATGAAAACTCCAGAGGTTTAAATTTGCTTATTATAATAAGGCAATACAGTGGCAATGTGAGGGCTAAATTGTTACAAATGGCTACCGGATCTGCTAGAGTCTTGTGATAATAAACTGTCGTGCTAATAACGAATAAAAACAACTGAATGCGCCTAAAACACATCAAACTGGTTGGTTTTAAATCTTTTGTGGATCCAACCAAAGAG
>NZ_DFTS01000002.1:10937-13272 GCF_002383015.1 Idiomarina sp. UBA4206 | reverse complement strand
GGCTGCGGCAAGTCCAACATCATTGATGCCGTGCGCTGGGTGCTGGGTGAAAGTTCAGCCAAAAACCTGCGTGGCGATGCCATGAGCGATGTGATTTTTAATGGCTCCAGTGCCCGTAAACCGGTTTCTCAGGCCAGTGTTGAACTGGTATTCGATAACAGTTCGGGACGTATTCAGGGTGAGTACGCGGCATTCAATGAAATTTCCGTTAAGCGTCTGGTGACCCGAGACGGCCAGTCGAACTATTTTTTGAACGGCAGCCGTTGCCGACGCCGTGATATTACCGACTTATTTCTGGGAACCGGACTGGGTCCGCGAAGTTACGCCATTATTGAACAAGGCATGATTTCCCGCCTGATTGAATCACGTCCGCAGGAACTGCGGGTGTTTATTGAAGAAGCCGCAGGCATTTCAAAATACAAGGAACGTCGTAAAGAAACCGAAAACCGGATGCTGCATACGCGCGAGAACCTGGAGCGCTTGAGTGACGTTCGCGAAGAGCTGGGTCAACAGTTGGAGAAGCTGGAGCGTCAGGCCGCGGCTGCCATTCGTTACAAGGAGTTGAAAGCCAGTGAGCGTAAATTTAAAGGTGAACTGCAGGCCCTACGCTGGCTAAAACTGGATAATCAACGACAGCAGTTGCAGACACAATACGCCGAACAACAAACCGAGCTTGAACGCTGGCAGGCACAGCAAAGTGGTGATGAACGGGGCGCTATTGAACTGAAAGAGCAGGCTGAAGAAGCGCGCGACAGAGTAGAGCTGTCGCAGGAACAAATGTTTTCAGTGGGCAATGAAATTACCCGTATTGAACAAACACTGAAACATCAGCAAGAGTTAAAAGAGCAGCGCAGCCAGCGGCAGCAGCAGTTAAATGAAGATATAGAGCAGCTTAACGAGCAACTGGCGGATGATCGCCTGCAAAGAGAACAACTGGAAGAGCAGCAACTGATGCTTGAGCCTCAGCTGGAGCAGGTTGAGGAACAGCTCGAAAGAGTATCAGAACAGTCTCAACAAGCTAATGAGCAATGGCGGCAGTGGCAGCAACAACAAAGACAACACCAACAACAGCAACGCGATGTTGAAAAACAGCGACAGCAGGCGCAACTGAAGCTGCAAGAGCTCAAACAAAGCCAGCAATATGCGTTGCAACAAGTCGAGCAACTTCACAGCCAGCAACAAGAGTTGCAGCAACAGGAACAAGCATTATCTGTTGACGAGAACGAACAGGCTCTGGTTGAGTTAAAGGGTCAGCTGGAGCAGGAAGAAACTCGGTATCAGCACAGTAAAGACCAACTGCAGAAACTTCAGCAAGCTCTTAAAGAACAACAGGAACAACATCGACAGACTCAACAGCAACAAGATAAAGCTCAGGCTCAGTTAACCGCCATTGAGCAATTGCTGGAAGGGAAGCAAAATAACGACAGCCGCAGTGAAAGATGGATACAGGAGAAGTATCCAGACAACTTGAAGGTCAGGGAATTACTGCAGGCTGAAAGTGGCTGGGAAATGGCGGTTGAACAGCTGGCTTATGACTGGTTGGATGCCGTGGTTCTGGAGCAAGCTCCGGAAGACACACAAGCAGTTTCCGGTGTAAAGTTGATTTGGCCTGCAAGCGCACAAGAGCCCGAGATCTGGTCGCTGGCTAATAAAGTCAAAGGTCCATTACGTTATTGGGCGCCGTTGCAGCAGTGCCTGGCAATTGACCAGGAAGCAAGTGCGAGACAGCAGTTGCAACAGAGTGAGGCCAGTTTTGCCGTGTCGAAAGCCGGTAACTGGTATTGGCAGGACGGCTTTATTGCAGCTCGTGTTGACGAGGATAATAGTGTCCTTCACCTGCAGACACAGCGTCAGAAGTTACTCGAACAATTGGAGTCGCTGGCAGCCAGGTTGTCTGAAAGTGAAGCGCAGCTGGAACAGACTCAGACGAAGGTTGAGCAGGCACAAGAGCAACTGGAGCAGGTTCAGGAGCAGGTTCAGCAGACTCGTAATCAGCAGGGTAAAGTCGAAGAGCGATTGCAGTGGAATATGCAGCAGGCTGAGCAAATACAGCAGCAATTAGCGAACGTGCAAGATAAGCAGCAAGAGCAACAAATGCATGCTGAAAGTTCGGCAGAGCAGCAACAGCAAATTGAAATGCAGCTGGAAGAGTTTGAATCGATGCTGGGACAAACTGAGCAGGTTGATGAAGACTTTGGCGCACAATTGGAATCTAAAGTTCGTGCCGAAGATGAACAGTTGCAGCAACTGCGCAGTCAACAGCAACAGATGACACTGCAACAGCAGAATTTACAGGCTCAGGCCGCGCAGTTGCAGAAGTTACTGCAACGCAGTG
>NZ_DFTS01000002.1:0-10884 GCF_002383015.1 Idiomarina sp. UBA4206 | reverse complement strand
AGTTACTGCAACGCAGTGAACAACGCTACCAGCAACTTCTGCAGGAACGCAGTGAGCAACAGGCTGCAGACACAGATGAGAATCAAGATGCACTCGATGAGCGGTTGACGGAGTTACTGGATAAGCGCGGTGAAGTTGCGGAACAATTGCAGGAGCAACGTCAGCAATTGTCGCGGTTAGAACATGACTTGCAACAAATAACTCAGGGACAGAGTGCAATTCAAAGCAAAATAGGTCAGGCCAAAGAGGCGATGCAAACCACTGAAATTGAGCAGGTTAAGCTTCAGGAACGCAGTCAGGCCGTGCTTGAAACTCTGGCTGAGACAGGTCTTACTTTGAAAAGTATATTGGAAGAGCTGTCCTCTGAAGCTGACGAAAAGCAGTGGCAACAAGATCTGGAATCAATACAGAGTAAGATAAAACGACTCGGTGCTATAAACTTAGCGGCAATTGATGAAGCCGAAGCGCAAAGAGAGCGTAAACAGTATCTCGACCAGCAGGTGGATGATCTATCATCGGCGTTAGAGACTCTGGAAGCTGCTATCCGTAAGATTGACAAAGAAACGCGTCACCGGTTTAAAACAACCTTTGATGCAATAAACCATGATTTACAAATTTTGTTTCCTAAAGTTTTTGGTGGTGGTAGTGCTACGCTGGAACTTACCGATGATGACTTACTGGAAACAGGCGTTACTATCATGGCACGGCCACCGGGTAAGAAAAACAGTACAATTCATTTGCTGAGCGGTGGAGAAAAGGCGCTGACCGCATTATCATTGGTGTTCGCGATATTTCGCTTGAATCCGGCACCCTTTTGCTTGCTAGATGAGGTTGATGCACCGCTAGATGACGCCAATGTGGGTCGTTTTTGTCGCCTGGTCAGTGAAATGTCGGAATCGGTACAATTTATTTATATTAGTCACAACAAGGTGGCTATGGAAATGGCAACTCACCTGGCCGGGGTCACCATGCAAGAAGCGGGTGTCTCGCGGTTAGTAGCCGTTGATGTGGAACAGGCTGTGGCGATGACAGACGCTGGTTAAAACAGGCTTTATGGAGCGAAAATGGGCAGTTTACAAATTACCCTTAGTATTCTTGGGATTCTGGCAATAGCCGGCATTGTTGCACATGGCGTCTGGAAAATACGTAAAGGCAATGCGCAACAGCGTCAACGTGAACAACGCGTCGCTGAAAATAGGCAACAACAGTCGTCAGCTTTTGATGACGACGGTATAGGCGAAGTACGTGTCGTTAAGCATAAGGCGGAAGAAGCGGCAGAAGCCAAAGAGTCTGTTGCGCCTGAACTAAGCTCTTCGACCTCAGAGAAAGAGGACGACAACGAGCATATTGAACAAATGTCGATGGATTTAGATCGTGATGACGAGCTTTCCGAGTCACTACCCTCTATGCGTGTCAGTAATGAAGAGCAAGTTGACGTTGAGCAAACGGAGCTTAAATTCGACGATAACGACGAACATGACGAGGAAGTCGAGCAGTACGAAACGTTAGAGGAAGATAATCAGAAAAACTCTGAAGATTTTGAGGCGGTTCCGGAAGAAGTTATTGCCTTGCATGTTAAGGGGCCGGTACAAGGCGCTGTCTTATTGCAAATGATGACTGAGCTGGGCTGTAAGTTCGGCGATCTGGGTATCTTCCATCGCTATGAAAATACGGCCGGTACGGGACCGATGATTTTCAGTGTGGCGAATATGTTCAACCCGGGAACTTTTGATCTGGATAATATGGAAAACTTCGAAACTGAAGGTGTTGCCTTTTTCATGGCATTACCCATGAAGTTTGACGGCCAGCAAGCCTTTAATATGATGCTTAATGCGGCTAAGAAGCTCGCCACCGAAATTCCGCAAGGACAGGTTTTGGATGGGCAGCGCCAGTTATTGACCCGCCAGTCGATTCACGAAGCTCGCCAACGTATTCGTGAGTTTGAACGTAAACATTCAGCTTAACTACAGGTCATTATGAATCAGTCTGTTTCCCAGCGTATGCAAGAGCTGGAAGAGTTACTTAATCGTTACAATAAAGAATACTACGAAAACGACGAACCAAGCGTACCTGATGCTGAGTATGACCGTTTATTTCATGAGCTAAAGGCATTAGAAACTGAGCATCCCGATTTAAAAAATGCTTCGTCGCCCACGGTGAAAGTTGGCGGGAAGCCGCTCGGTCAGTTCAAAACAGTTCAGCATGAAGTCCCTATGTTATCACTGGATAACGCCTTTTCTGTTGAAGAGTTTGAAGCGTTCAGTAAAAGAGTTGAGCAGCGCTTAGATACTAATCAAACAGTGACTTTTTGTTGTGAGCCTAAACTCGATGGTGCTGCAGTTAGTCTCCTTTATGAAAATGGGCTATTAGTACGAGGGGCAACACGTGGCGACGGTCAAAGCGGCGAAGACATTACAGAAAATGTGAAAACCATTCGTAATGTGCCACTAAAGCTTTCCGGCGATGTTCCCGAACGGCTCGAAGTGCGCGGTGAGGTAGTGATGCCGCTAGGTGCTTTCGAACGCTTCAATGAACAAGCTCGTTTGCGCGATGAAAAGGTGTTTGCTAACCCGCGTAATGCAGCAGCAGGCAGTTTGCGACAGTTAGATTCTAAAATTACGGCTAAGCGGCCGTTGCATTTCTATGCTTACAGTCTGGGGTTAATTTCGGAAACCACTCAATTACCTGATAGTCATTATGTGCGTTTACAGCAACTGAAAGACTGGGGGCTGCCGGTCAACATTGAAATTAAAACCGTTGATTCAGTGCAGGGCTGTGATGACTACTATGAATCTATTTTAGCGCGTCGAGACTCTCTGAACTACGATATCGATGGTGTCGTTTTTAAAGTCGACTCTGTTCGTTTGCAACAAGATTTGGGCTTTGTAGCCCGGGCTCCGCGCTGGGCTATTGCTCGTAAGTTTCCTGCGCAGGAACAGCTGACGACGATTACCGGAGTCGACTTCCAGGTTGGCAGAACAGGCGCTATTACGCCTGTAGCACGCTTAGAGCCGGTTAATGTCGGAGGAGTAACGGTATCGAATGCAACCTTGCACAATGCTGATGAAATTGAGCGTTTAGGTGTGCGAATTGGTGACTGTGTGAGTATTCGTCGCGCCGGAGACGTGATTCCGCAAGTTGTGAGTGTGGTAAAAGATAAACGTCCTGAAAAAACCGAAGCTATTGAGTTTCCTCTGTTCTGTCCGATTTGTCAGTCAGATATTGAGCGAGTCGAAGGTGAGGCTGTAGCCCGGTGTACGGGAGGCTTGTATTGCGCGGCCCAGCGCAAAGAAGCGATTAAGCATTTTGCTTCTCGCAAAGCCATGGATATCGACGGGTTAGGCGATAAAATTGTAGAGCAACTGGTTGAAAGAGACTGGATAAAGTCACCTGCGGATCTTTATCGTTTATCAAGAGCCGAGTTGGCAACTTTACCCCGAATGGGCAGTAAATCTGCTGAAAATCTTCGAAATGCGATTAAAGCAACACAAGAAACAACGTTAGCCCGTTTTATTTATTCATTAGGTATTAGGGAAGTGGGTGAAGCGACGGCCAACGCGCTGGCAAATCACTTTAAAAACCTGGATGCGCTCGTTGCAGCTAATAGTGAGCAGTTACAGGAAGTCCCGGATGTAGGGGCTGTTGTAGCGCACCACATTGTGTCTTTCTTTCATGAATCTCATAATCAGCAGGTTGTGGCGGAACTAAGGGAGTTTATTTCCTGGCCGGAAGGCGAAGACGCCAGCTCTGTTCAAAGTGATCGCCTGGCGGGTAATACTTATGTTATTACCGGTACTTTGTCGACGATGACTCGGGATGAAGCAAAGTCGGCGCTTGAAGCGCTGGGAGCAAAAGTCGCTTCCAGTGTTTCTAAAAAGACAACGGCTTTGGTTGCCGGAGAGAATGCTGGTTCGAAATTGACTAAAGCCCAGTCCCTTGGGCTTTCAATACTTGACGAAGATGCATTGCATCAGTTGTTAAAAGACTAGCGCCCGCGGGAGCTCAGGTCTTTTAACAGGCCTGAGCCATTGATATCAATAATGCCTTTTTCTTCGTCGAATTCAAATTTGATCGTAGGGTGTGTTGTATCCAGCAAGAAACTACGGTCATTAATTTGTACGCGCAGATGCCGAAGAGGTTCCTCTTCATCAAATTCCTGACGGTGATTCACACTGATTTTATGCTCACCAATATTTAATTCAAAACCTTTGAAGAAGCCGTTAGCAAATTCAGCTACATAAACTTGCCCCTGCTTATTAACGAACAGGTTGAGAATATAGTTCGGCGGCATTTCTGAGGTCCGCATCTGAGATTTTCCTGCGGTGAAAATAATGGTGTCATAAACCTTTTTATATTCGAAACCAAAATTTAAAGGCTCAGTACGACCCGAAGGGTAAATGACTTTCCCGCTTCCCTCTGCTTTCCAGTCAGCTAAAGTTTGTGCACTAAAAAGTAATGCTATAACGACAAAAACAAATTTTAAGTTATTCATAGGTTGCCTCAACTACTCACCTCAGTGACATTTACTTTTAACTTAAGCATTTGCCCTGGCTGTAGATAACGATTGCGCTGAATATTATTCCATTGCTCTATTTGACGAATGGTGACATTAAATTTATCAGCAATCCTGGCCAGTGAGTCACCGGTGCGTACACGGTATCGGATATTACGCATAATGCTGTTGATACCGCTTTGTACTGCCGAAGAGGGTTCAGCTTCCGTCCAAACCACCAATTCTTGCCCTGGTCTTAAATAATCACCAGGAGCCATAGAATTCCAACGTGCTAAATCTCGTAAATTAACGCTGTAAGCACGGCTAAGATCCCATAGTGTATCACCCGACTGAACAACGTGCTCTAGACGTTTACCCTGACGTTTTTGGTCTTGACGGTCTTCACGTCGTTGATCCTTAGATAGTTTATAGTTGTCGATATTCAGGGTTGCAACAGGCACTAACAGATGTTCACCAGCACGGATGATATGACTACTGATATCATTCACCTGTTGAATGACGTCGACCGATGTATTGTATTTACTGGAAATGGTTAACAGGCTTTCACCGGATTTAACCTCATGGCGCGTCCAGCTCAGCCAGTCTTTAGGCTCAGTTTCACTTAATGCCTGTTTAAACTTTCCCGCATTCTGGTGAGGAAGAAGCAAACGATGAGGGCCGTTTGGTGCCGTCGCCCAACGGTTATAACCTGAGTTGTATTGGTGCAGGGAATCCAGCGGCATATCAGCCATGTCGGCAGCTAAAGCTAAATCAATTTGCGCCGGAGTCTCAACCACTTCCAGTTTTGGCTGGTTTTCAATGGGGTACCACGTGATACCATACTCTTCACTGTTGGCGAGTATTTCTGATAACGCAAGCAACTTGGGTACGTAAGCTCTTGTCTCGCGCGGCAGAGACAAGTTCCAGAAGTCAGTTGGTTTGTTTAATCGTTCATTTTTTCGAATAGCGGCGGCAACACGGCCTTCACCCGAATTGTAGGCTGCAAGGGCATGCATCCAATTGCCGTCAAAGTAACGGTGTAACGCTTGTAAATAGTCTAACGCGGCATGAGTTGCTGCGAAAACGTCACGGCGACCGTCATACCACCAGTTGATGTCTAACCCATATTGGCGCGCTGTACCTGGAATAAATTGCCAAACACCCGAAGCACTGCCGTGGGAGTAGGCGAATGGGTCGAAGGCACTTTCTACTATCGGCAATAAGGCCAGGTCAACCGGCATGTCGCGCTTTTCCAGCTCTTCAACAATTAAGTGAAGGTAAGGCTCGGCTCGCTTAGCTACGCGGTCCAAATATTCGGGGTGACTCGCATACCAGTTGCGCTGGCTTTGTACTCTGGGTACATCCGGTACCTTAAAATGCAGCTGCTGCCGAATTCTTACCCATAGGTCATCCTGCTCCTGAGGTGTCAGCTCGACAGGTTTGGTCGCAGCAACTTCCTCTTCAGCGGGCTGGCTAATCACTTCTTCAGGAATGGGTGTTAATTTGAGCTCAGATGGCTGGTTGGTTTCTATCGGGTCGTTGTCGCTAAACAGCATCGTGTTTTGGCAGCCACCTAATGCCAGGCCACTGGCTACCATACAGTACTTAAACCATGTGTTCTTTCGTTTGCTGTTTGTCATGCGTAATTTACTTCCGATAATTATTAAAATCTTGAGGAGTTTAAAGAATCACGCGTTATCTTTCCACTGTCTAATTGTGTAAAAAACGTCCTCAGGAGTGTTTTTTACACTTCCGGCATGTTCACTGGCTGCTGCAATAACACTTTTTTGATCAAAACGAAGAAAGGGATTAATGGCTAACTCCAGCTGTAACGTACTCGGTAGAGTAATTTGGTCTTGTTCACGCAGCATTTTGACCTTTTCGGCATAACTTTGCAGTACAGCGTTGTTTGGTTCAACTTTTAATGCAAATGAGAGGTTTGCCTGGGTGTACTCATGCGCACAGAATACTCGGGTTTCACCCGGAAGCTTGCGTAGCTTTAAAAGAGAATGGGTAAACTGTTCTGGTGTGCCCTCGAACATTCGGCCACATCCGCCAGAAAATAGCGTGTCACCGCAGAATAGGAAACCTGGAGTATAAAAACTAATGTGATCTAAAGTATGTCCCGGCGTACTAAAAACCTGCCATGAAGTGCCGCCAACCGTTACTGTGTCACCCTCGCTGACCGTTTTAGTTAAGGTTTTTATTTCAGGGTTATTCGGGCCAATGACCTGACATGGAGTTTCCTGGACCAATTCAGCAATACCACCTGTGTGATCGTAATGGTGGTGAGTGACCAGGATAGAATCAATACTTTTATTGTTTTGTTTCAGCCATTGTTGAACGGGTTTAGCTTCTCCAGGGTCTACAATAATAACCGTGTCATTATTACTGGTTTCAATCGCCCATATATAATTGTCATCAAAAGCTTCAATTGCATGAACTCGCATGTTAACCCCTATAACGCTAGGATGAGAAACCCAGCGAGTAAGTTGAAGATAAGTTCATAATACAGGAATTAGCCGTGTTAATTAAACCAGCGTACTCAAAAACTGATTTAGCAGCTCCGGAAGATTGGCAGCAAATGGCTTGTGGGCAGTACATGGTGGAGCAAACGGCTGAGCTTATCCGGTCTCATCAACGCAGGTTGAAACCAGGAAAGACGGTGGCAATTAGCTCATTGGGGCCGGGACTCAATGAGTGCTTTAGAGGTAACGCAGACTGGCTGACTTTAGGTGCCGCAGGAAAGGTGGCGGTGCGCAGTGAGCTAACTGACATGGCGCTAAAAGAGGACAGTGTGGATAACCTCATTGCTCCTTTTGTCCTTGAATTTTGCCAAAATCCACACAAGCTATTAAGAGAGGTTACTCGAGTTCTGGACGATGACGGTGTGCTGGTGTTGACGGGCTTTAACCCATATAGTCCGGCAGTAGCGAGTGGATTCTTTGTTCGTCATAAAAAGAGCTTTCCCTGGTGTGGGCGATATTTTACGTTGATAAGAGTAAAAGACTGGCTGGAAGTTTTAGGGTTTGAGGTGCTTGAGTCTGAATTTTATGTTTCACACTTTTTACACCACAGCGAACACAGAGGAAGCGACTGGTCAACAAAGCTGAGCGAAGTGATACCGGGAATGCGCGCCGCTTACTTTATTGTGGCCAGGAAACAAACTTTAATAACTCGATTGAAACCCTCGGTTCAGCGCAAACAGCTTGCCGTAAATGGAAGACAAACGGCAGCGGCAATGACGACAAAACAGTTTTCAAAATCTAAACGCAATTAAAGAGGTATTGAATTTATGATTACAGCACAAGAGTTATGTGGCAAAGCGAAATCTAATGTAAAAGAAGTAACAACCGATGACTTACAAAAGGCGATAGAGCAGGGCGCTCGTGTCATCGACGTGAGAGAACCTGCGGAATACGGTCAGGGTCATATTCGCGAAGCAGTGAATATGCCCAGGGGTGTGCTGGAAATGCAATTGAATCAACACCCCGATGTGGCAGGTTATGATAATGCACTTGAGCGCATTGCTGAGAAGCCTCTGTATCTTATTTGTCGTACCGGTGGGCGTTCAGCTCTGGCAGCGGAAAGTCTGCAACGCATGGGATTCGACGACGTTTATAGCGTCGATGGAGGGATGAGTGCCTGGCAGGAGAAAAAACTGCCGGTAGTTGCCGGCGAGTAATTTACTCGCCTTCAAACCCTTTATCTTCTAATAGTGGCTCGCGCGTTGCGGCGGTGCGGGCCAGTTCATCACAACGCTCATTTTGTTTATGTCCGGAGTGGCCTTTAATCCATTTCCACTCGACCTTATGACGACTAACTTCCTGATCCAGTTGTTGCCAAAGATCTTTATTTTTTACCGCTTTACGTGCCGACGTACGCCAACCATTTTGTTTCCAGCGTTGCATCCATTGTTCAATGCCTTGTTTTACATATTGACTGTCCGTTGTAAGAATAACGTGACATGAACGTTTTAGAGCACGTAAACCTTCAATAGTAGCCAGCATCTCCATTCGATTATTGGTTGTTAGCTGATACCCCTGGCTTAGCTCTTTGTGATGTTTGCCATATTCCAGCACGGCACCATAACCGCCCGGACCGGGATTCCCCAGACAAGAGCCGTCGGTATATAAATGAACAGTTTTTGAGTTCGACATGTTACTTGCTACTATATCCATTGTTTTCAGCGAGTATATCAGGATTTCAGCATGCGTCAGGTCGTATTAGATACAGAAACTACCGGGATTGACCCTGCCAAGGGCCATCGAATTATCGAAATTGGCTGTGTGGAGCTTATTAACCGCAAATTAACCGGTAATCATTTCCATGTTTATATTAATCCTGAGCGGGTGGTTGAGCAGGAGGCCATTGAGGTTCATGGAATAACGAACGACTTTCTGACCGACAAGCCTGTATTTGCTCAGGTTGTTCACGATTTCATCGAGTTCATTAAAGGTTCGCAGTTAGTGATTCACAACGCACCTTTTGATGTGGGTTTTATGGACGCTGAGTTTAGCCGTATAAGACCGAATGTCGGCTTAACGAATGACTACTGTACGGTACTGGATACTTTGCAGTTAGCGCGCGAAATGCGGCCAGGGCAAAAAAATAATTTGGATGCTTTGTGCCGTGCCTTTGGTGTTGATAACTCGTCTCGTGAACTGCACGGCGCATTGTTGGATGCTGAAATTCTGGCTGATGTTTATTTAATGATGACAGGCGGTCAGACAGATTTGAACCTGGCTAGCCACGGAAAAAATCATCAGGATGGTTCGCAAAAAGTTGAGCACCAGCGAGTGACTAACCCTCCGGCATTAAAGGTTTTACGCGCAACGGCCGATGAAGAAGCATTACATGAGGCGCGTTTAGCGCGAGTTAAAGAAGAAGGTGGGCGCTGTCTGTGGCAAGACTCTTAGCTTTATTACTGGTTCTGGCGACTAGCTCAAAAGCACTCGCGATACAGAGTTTTAGTGATGTTGACTCTAAAGAGGAAGTTGAAAAGCAGGCGATGAGCCTGATAGAGGGCGATATTACCAATAAGTTGCCAATTAAAGGCCAACGCTTTCGTATCGACGACAATGTCGAGGAAATTACCTTACTGTTTTTTCGGGAGCCGGGCAGTAAACCTCTGGTTTTGATAAAACCGGATGGCAGTAAATGGTATGACTCACGCTACCCAGAAAATAAAGTTACGTGGTATACCGATCCTAATTTTGACATTATTCGAATTAAAGAACCTCAGCCAGGTCCATGGCAGGCTGCGGGTCGTATCGATGAAGATAATAAAGCATTGGTAATTTCTGATATTCGTTTTGAAGCCGAACCGTTGCCGAATCCTTTATTTCAGCATGAAGAGCTAAAAGTTGAGGGTAAGCTCTATAATGGCGATGAAACAGTCGAAACTGCACGTTTTCGCCAAACAGTCATATTAGATGTGCTTTTTGTCAGCACGAATAACCCGGATTTTGATAATTTTGGTGCTAATCCAGCGCGGGTTGCCCAATTTGAAGATAATGGACGGGGACACGATGAGCAAGCTGGTGACGGTGTTTTTACCGGCTTTTTTAACCTGAGTGTTGAACCCGGTGAGTGGATGGCGACTTATGAAATGACAACACCGCTGTATCAACGAGTGTTTGAGTTTGGCCCGCTTGAAGTTGAGCCCCTGCCTGTTGAATTTGAAGTTATCCAGTCTGAATCTGTCGACGAGAATCACCGGTTGCAGATTGAAGTGAATGACAACTGGATAGACCCAAACAGTTTGGTTATTAATGGTGAAACAGCTTTTCCTAATGGTGAAGTACGTAAATTCACTGTCAGCGAAACCGAAGGGTTTCCGCACCATGTTGAGATTGCAAACCTGGCCTTTGGTAAGCATTTAGTCGACTTGGATATTTTTGCGACGACTGCCGATGGTAGGGAGTTTGAGGCCAGAATTGACGACTTCAGCTTTATTGCAAAAGAGCCTCCACCACCTGAGCCTACCGCAGCCGAACTTGCTGAGCAGCAGCAAAGAGAATTAGAGCGACAGCGGGAGCAGGCTCGTCAGGAACGAGCAATAAAAGAAAAGCAGGCAATGACGAACCTGATCATCATTGTTGTCGTAAATTTTGTTTTGATTGGACTGGCTTTGTTTGCGCTGTGGTGGTTTAAATTCAGACAAAAGAAAGTATCCACTGAAGCGGCTAATCCTGAAACAGGAAATGCAGAGAAAAGTGGTAAAAAATGACCTTTGTGGTTAAAAAAGCGCAGATCTGAATATAAATCAGACAGTCGGCAAAAATCTTTAAAAAAAGTGTTGACTCATTTGCCCCTCACTCGTAATATGCACGCCGCGTTGAGGGAGACTTCAACGTGTAGTACTAATGCGGAGTGGTAGTTCAGTTGGT
>NZ_DFTS01000066.1:0-9584 GCF_002383015.1 Idiomarina sp. UBA4206 | reverse complement strand
ACACCAGCACCGGTTACAGCACACTGACAGTCACAGTCAAATTCTGCTTCAAAGCCACCCAAAGTAACTTCTATTTGTGCGGCATTAAAATCATTATTCAGTAGCCGGTTTGCCCATAAAAACGCATGCTCATCCATAGGTCCGCCCCGGGTCAGGCCTTTCGACAAATAGCCAAAGCGTCCGAAATCCTGAACGGCTGCGCGAATGCCCGGCTCAATAATACGCATCATGACAAAGCCTCCGTGTCGCCACCGTCATCAACAAATTGCTCTTTGCTGACCGAGTAAAACTCCACTTCATCACCCACATTAAATGGGCTGATGGTCCCGGAGGACGGGTCGTACAATTGCGTTGAAGTGCGGCCAATAATGTTCCAACCGCCGGGAGACGATGACGGATAAACTGCGGTCTGGCTTTCGGCAATAGCAACGCTGCCTGCGGTAATACGTTTTCGGGGGTTATCTAAACGGGGCGTTCTGATCTTCTCGTTAACCTCACCCAGGTAAGCAAACCCCGGCGCAAAGCCCATAGCGTACACACGATAGGTTTGCTCAGTATGAGCTTTGATCACATCGTCCACTGAACAATTGTTTGTCTCTGCAATGCGGGCTAAATCCGGCCCGACACTTTCGTCATAATAAACCGGAATACGATGATGCTTGCCGGTCAGTTCCCGGTCATCGCTGGTTAAATCGCTTAGGGTTTTACGCAGGCGTTCGCGTATTTCCGGCTCATTGGTGCGCAGAACATCGTAATACACCATTAAAGAGTTATAGGACGGCACTAAGTCCAGCACCACGTCCGACAGTTGTTCCTCTACCGCTTTAACCGCTGCAAGAACCTGTTGGTTAACCGAAACGCTGATGCCCTCACCCAAATACACGATAACGGCATCGGCACCGGCAGAAACCAGTTTTGGAAAGTTAGACGCTTTACTCGCAGAGTTAGTCATAAGCTTTTCGGACGATATCCCGCAGTTTCTCCACTGTTTCTATCGCCTTTGGATTATCCCCGTGAACACAAAGAGAATCGATTTCAATTTGCAACGACTTACCAGATACACTCTCAATAGCACGACCGTTAGCAAAAGCCTCAGCTTGGGCATACATGGTTTCAGGGTCACCATGGACGGCATCAGAATTGCTTCGTGAGCGCAGTTGCCCGTTGTCGTCATAAGCGCGGTCAGCAAAACCTTCAAACCATAATTCGACATTAAATTTTTGTGCACGGTGGCGCCAGGCATCGTTTTCAGGGGTTGCCATAACCATTAACGGTAAAGGTTCATGGCGGTCGTCCTGCAATGCAGCGATAGCTTCGCAGACCGCATCAAACTGCTGCCCGTCGCTCAGCATGTCATTATAAAGTGCTCCGTGCGGCTTCACGTAACTCACTTCAGTTTTCTGTCCGGCGCAAATGCCCTGCAGAGCGCCGACCTGGTATTGAATTAATGCCGTCACTTCGTCGGGTTTTAACTTCATGTGACGTCGCCCGAAACCAACAAGATCAGGATACGCCGGGTGCGCTCCTATGGTCACATTATGCTGTTTTGCCAGCTTAACCGTTTTTAGCATGGTCAGGGGGTCCGACGCATGAAAACCACAAGCCACATTGGCGCAGTCAATGTGGGGCATGATCAAATCATCTGCCCCCATTGTCCAGGCACCAAAACTTTCTCCAATATCACTGTTTAGTGTAATTTGACGGCTCATTCCTTACCTTTTTCAGACTTTCTGGCTTCAATATCACCCATTAGCTTGGTTAACCCCACACCAAACAAGTACAAACCAATACCAACAGAAGCTAGCTGTAATGGCGGTAAACTTAGTACTATCAACTGGTGTTTAGCAAATACCGCAATTGCACCAATGAGTCCCATAGTCGTTATGGCGCTGGCAACCAAGGTTACCGGCCCCATCCATGAGATAAGCGAGCGCAATCGAAGTAAGGCTCCCAGCCCACCAAGGACAAGCCCCCAGGCAATAGGAACTCCTAACTTGTACCAACTCAGATCAAAGTTCGCAATCAATGTAATCAGTTCTTCCTGCTCTGCAGTATAGAAAAATAAGCCGACTGCGCCTGCTAAAATAACAATTCGTTTTGCTATGTTCATTACTTAGATTCCTACATAAACAGACTGATAATAAAAAGGATAATTGCGATAACCGGAACCCAAAGAATTGGAGACTGATACCATTTTAACGTTGGCTTATCAGTGCGGTTCAGCGATTTTAAAGTCGGCTGCTTATAAAGCCAGATAATACCTATCAGCATCAGGACCGCACCCGACAGCCTGACATTAGTATCGTTGTCACTCACCACACCCAAAACAGCCATTAGCAGGCCCGCAATAAGAATCAGTAATGCCAAAACACGTTGCCACATACTTCCCCCAAGTCATTGTTCTTATATTTATTGTCTTTATACTAAGAACTTATACTGTATCAGGTTCTGGAGCCATATGTTAAAGCAAATTCTGCTCGGCGTGAGCGCTATTATTATTACTGTTATCGTCATTCTTGGTAGCGCTGTTATTTATCAGAAGACCACCATGCAACCTGACCTCCCCCACGAGGAAGACTGTGAAATACAGCAAATAGTAACAACCGACGACGGTTCTTTAGAAGCTCATAGCTACTGGTGTGAGCGTGGTGAAAATACGCAATGGAAAGGCTATGAAATTTGGTTACATGAGCCGCAGCCGGATAAATGGCAACGCATTATGACCACCGAACACGAAGGCTGCATTAAACTGGAATTGGCTGATCAGAAACTCGAGATAAACCACGACGGAAAACGCGGCGACATGTTTTTAGTCGAACCAGTATTTCTGTTTAACGATGCACAAGGCGTCAGCCAATCTCTGTCGGTTCAGGTTTCTACCCGTGGCGACGCCGTGTGCCCTGGCTCTGAGTAAAACGCTGGCTCGGATTAAGCCAGCTTTAACACCCATTTAAGCGGCAGACGTTTCATTAAGAACGCCATTAACGCCCAGGGCCAGTAAGGGACATAGGCTTTTACTGGCTCTTTATTAATGGCCTTCGCCAGCAGTCGGCAACCTGTCTCGGTATCCACCATAAAAGGCGTATTTTTCACTTTTTCATTAATTTCAGAGCGAATGTAGCCCGGATAAATGGTCGACACTTTAATTGGGCTGTTGCTGCCGTAGGTTTTCATTAAGTCCGCACGAATACCCTCGGTTAAAGACGCCAAACCAGCCTTGGTTGCCGCATACACCGTCATGGCCCGTGGCATACCACGGAAAGCACTCATGGACGAAATAGTCACCAAATGCCCGCCCTTTTGCTCGCGCAGAATTTCCATAGCCGCTTCACATTGCGCCAGCGCCGCTACAAAGTTGGTTTCTGCCGTGGCTTTGTTAGCCTCAAAGTAACCCGTACCTAACGCCGCGCCTTTGCCCATGCCCGCATTAATAACAAAGCGGTCAATGTGCCCCTGCTCTTGTTTAAACTCCTGAAAGACACGAAATACGTCTTCGTGAGCGTTTACATCCAGCGTTTTAATGCTGACAGTTATGCCAGAATGCTTGTCTTCCAGCTCGTTTTTTAGCGCTTCTAAGCGATCTAAACGGCGGGCGCACAGACATAAGTTTTTACCTTCTGCGGCGAACTCACGCGCCATGCCCTGTCCTAAGCCAGAGCTGGCACCGGTAATTAAAATAGTCTTCCGTTCTTGCGGCATTGTTGAGCTCTCTTTTTTATTATAATTCGTTAAGCTTTAGCGATACGGCGACGGCAGCGCCACAGCAAATAATTCACCAGGAACCAGAAGTTCTTAAAAGCTTTGTTATTGGTTTGCTTATGGTGGTACCGATAGTAAATTTGCTGCGCAATAACCGCCAAGCGAAACAAGCCAAACACCTCATAAAAGGCAAAGTCTTCCACCTTGGTGCCAGTGCGTTCGCAGTAGTAATCGATAATTTCTTTGCGCGTTAGCATGCCCGGATAATCACTCGGTTGGCGTTTGGTTGCGCGCGCCACTTTGTCATCGCCCGCTTCTATCCAGTACGCCAGCGAATTACCTAAATCCATTAACGGGTTGCCTAAGGTCGCCAGCTCCCAGTCCAGAATACCGATAATGTCAGTTGGGTCTTCCGGGTTGAGTATCAGGTTGTCCAGCCTAAAGTCATTATGAACCAGACAAATGGTTTCGTTTTCAGGCTTATTTTCCTGCAACCAGCGCATGACCGAACCCGCACCGAACACATTCCAGGTTTTTGCTTTTTCGTAACGGCCACACCAACCATTCACCTGCCTGTCAGTATAGCCTTTACCTTTTGCAATTTTGCGTAGGCCAGTGCTGTCTAAATCTACCTGGTGCAGCTTTATCAGTTTATCCAGTGCATTCGTACATAGCTGCCGGGCCTGTTCAGAGCTTAAGTCCAGCCCTTTTGGAAACTTCCTACGCGGGATAATACCGGTAATGTGTTCCATAACATAAAACTCAGCACCAATAATCGACTCGTCACGGCAATACGCCAACATTCTGGGTACGTGTGGAAACTCTGGTCTCAGGCGTTTTTGCAGGCGGAACTCACGACCCATGTCGTGGGCTGACTTGGCCTTTGTGCCATCTGGCGGGCGGCGCAAAACCAAAGCCAGACCGTTGTAATCTAATCGGTAAGTCCAGTTAGACACACCACCGGTATACTGAGTAATGCGTAGCGTACCCCGGTCTTCAGGCAGCTCATCACCAATATGCTCTGCCAACCAGTTATCTAATGCCTCAATTGGTAAGGTTTCTTCTTCGCGTACGTCACTCGCCTGGTCAACTACGGCGGATGAAGGATCAGTCATTGGTGCGCCCTTTCCATTGTTTTAATTCGTTTTTTGCAATGGTCGCACGGTGAACCGCATCGGGTCCATCGGCAATACGTAATGAACGAGCCACAGTCAGTAACCCCGGTAATGGTGTGTCGTGACACATAGAAGCGCCACCAAACAGCTGCATGGTTTCATCCACCACTTTTTGAAGCACACTCGGTGCTACCAGCTTAATAGCGGATATTTCTTTAATGGCTTTCATGGCGCCAATGTTGTCAATTTGCCAGGCTGCATGCAGAGTCAGTAAACGCGCTTGATCAATCGCGACACGCAAGTCTGCCAGACGCTCGCTGTTGCCGCCCAGCTTCAATAACGGTTCGCCGAAGGCAATGCGCGACGCACCGCGTTCTATGAACAGCTCCAGCGCCCGCTCTGCCGCGCCAATAGCCCGCATACAGTGATGAATACGCCCCGGGCCTAAACGCCCCTGCGCAATTTTAAAACCGGCACCGGGGCCGACAATAATGTTCTCTTTCGGAACGCGTACGTTGTCGAACACCACCTCACCATGACCATAAGGCGCGTCGTACTCGCCTAACGCAGGCAGCATGCGCTCTATATTAACGCCAGGGGTGTTTCACGGCACCAGCACCATAGAGTGGCGATGGTGCTTTTCCGCGTCTTCGTCAGTGAGCCCCATAACAATGGCAATTTCAGCGTCAGGGTGGCCTAAACCGGTACTCCACCACTTACGGCCGTTAATAACCCAGTCGGAGCCGTCGGCAACAATGGTGGTTTGCATATTGGTGGCGTCAGAGGAGGCTACATCGGGTTCGGTCATACAAAACACCGAGCGAATGTCGCCATTTAGAAGCGGTGTTAACCACTGCTCTTGCTGTGGGTCATCACCAAAGTGATACAGCACTTCCATATTGCCCGTGTCGGGCGCATTGCAGTTGAAGACTTCTGGAGCTAACAGGCTTCGCCCAATGCGCTCGGCTAGCGGTGCGTATTCCAGCGTCGTTAAGCCAGCGCCCAGTTCCTCGTCGGGCAAAAACAAGTTCCAAAGCCCCTGCTCTTTCGCTAACTGCTTAAGCTCAGCAACCCGCGGCGGCACCTGCCACTCGCGCCAGTTCGGCGTGCTGTTCAGCCGATAATTCTCTTTCTGATACTGGTTTTCATACGGCTCAATATGCTCGCGCATAAACGCATCTAGCCGCGCCAAATAGTCCTTTGTTTTCGCACTGTAGGAAAAGTCCATAATGCACGCTCCCAACGAATAGTTAACAGCATTGTAGACTTGAAAGTGTTGGTGGTACAACCAGAGTTGGGGAGTAAAATGAGTGGTTTGAGTTTGGGGAAGCTGCAAATAGCTGAACGTAAAAAGCGTGCTGCAGTTTTTTCAGTTCGAGTTAACTTTTCTTGTTAGCATTTTTGCTTTGGTAAGTATCGACCCTTGTTTTAGTGCGTCTCCAAACAAGACCGACTTCGGGGCTACTATCTTTTATATTTAACTCGTACTGTCCTCTAAATCGATACAAGATATCCCCAAGGTTTCCTCGTACCTTCGCGAAGACAATTCGCTTGTGTTTGTGGGTCTTTGAGTCATTAATGTGACTTAACACATGACTTTTTGCCTTAGTGTTATCTTCATTTCGTTCAATAATTACTTCTTCATCATCCGAGATTTGATTATCCCACTCTCCGTTTGGGAATAGCTTTGGAAACCACAGCATAACGTCTGAATCTGGATGAGTTGCTCCAGCCTTTTGATAACCCGCGTAATTGTGGCCGAAACAATTACATGCATCCTTTATGGTTTTAAATGCAACGTTATCCGCAATATCAATGTAGCCTCGATTGATATAAGTTTTTGAGTCGAACTCAGCATCAATGTCCCATGGGATAAATGATTCATCATTTCTCCTGTCCTTTATCTTTGCCAATACGTTATCAATTTGATTGTTAATATCTTCAAGTGGCTTAGTCACATCAATGCGTGATATATCATGACCGGTTGCATTAATGATATCCGCCTCACGAATTTTATCAGCTTTAATGTTGTCGTATTTAAAGTGCTGCCCTTCATCAACTTCAATATGCAGTCCAAACTGCGGAAAGAATAAATCGGTTAGTGCTCTACCTTCGGGTCTAGTGACGTATTGTTGGGTCACAAATTTAATACTGAAGTCATTCAGTAAGTGGATAATTCTTGTAACAACATAAGCTTCATATTTTTTATTTTTGGTTCTTCCTAGCTGCCTTATTATGTAATCTTTTTTATCCATCGTATTCGAAACCTTATTGAGTGCTAACACTCGACAAAAACAATGTTGGCTTGCGTGCCCAGAAGCCGGAGGAGCATACTTAATGGCTTGGTTAGGAATTTTACAGGCAAAATGTCACCATTAGAACTGCCGATGCAGCCAGAAGTATATGTACTAAATTGGTATATAGCTGTAAGCAAAACATTTTCACAAGACGCTTATCAGCTGACAAATAGTCTTTAATACCAGCCTCTCCTGATTTTTTCATAAGTACTGAAAGCGGCCACCAATAGGCATCAGCTACATCATAAACAAACTGCCTGGGCTCAATATTCATTGAGTTCATAACGCCTTTGCCAGCTTCTGAAGATAGTTGATCCTCCATATCAATTAGTAAACTAACACCAGACTGCAAAGCCATACCGAGCATTTTACTAGCGATGCCGAATAGCAGGGATAGGACAAACAGTACAATTGAAAATTTCAGTGAAGGGACGAATATGATGGAAGCGATTGATTCTAAATTACTTACAGTCAACGCCATTAGCGCAGCGCACCCTGTTACCGTCCATGTAGTAAATTTCTCCATACTTGCACCGACCGCTATAGAGTGCCGCCACAAAAACTTTTTAAAAATATGTTCGGATGTTAATGGCTTTCCTTCATCATTGCTCATAGTTGCTTCCTTGCTTATCTAACGGCAAAACGTGCTAGCACAATTTTAGTGCATCCGCGTGACTTGTTAACTTTCAAAACGCTCGTTCCCATGCACAAACTAAGGTCTCAAAAACAGATTTCATTTCATTCTCAAACTGTTCTTTAGTGATGTGATCACCTACCCTTTTTGAAAGCTTCGTTTTCTGCTTTCCAGACATGTCTGAGACTTGCTGTTCAGTTCTATTCCAATCATCAAAGTTCGGATAGCATTCCTCAAGAGAGCCTCTCTCTAAGACTTTAATCTGACCTCTATCGTTAAAAGATTTAAACTCCCTCAAAAAATCATCAAAGCCTGCTTGAGCATTTTGTGTAGGAGCATCACACAAAACGACCATTTTTTCTTCAAACATAGAGTTCTCTAGGGGTTTAAAGGACTTCTTGATCGCATTGATTGAGCGTCTTGCTTGATGCGTATCACCCTCTGCAGCAATAACCTGTATTGCTGGCTTGTCGCTATAGAATCGGCGAATCACACGGGTAAGCAACTCTACCTCGCTAGGGCCTTCTACAATCAGGAAATTTCGCGGGAGGAGCAGGTCAGAAGGACTCCCGCCTAGCAATTCAAAGACGACGTAGGGCTTATCTAGGGCGTCAACAGATCTAAAACCCGTTATACTTTCTTCTTTCTCGACCTTGTATATAGTTTGATCCGGGTGGTCATCGGCAACAAAAACAGAGGAATGAGTATTTAAAAAAACTTGGTCTAGGTCTTCACACAGTTCCAAAAGAACATCCTTCAACTTTCTTTGCGCTGTTGGATGCAAATGCAGTTCAGCCTCGTCAATAAAAAACAGGAATGACTTTCCAGCCTCTTCACGATCCTTCCTGTATTCAGCATAGGCCTGGATAATTGCAAGCATTAAGGCCCTCTGCATACCATCACCTTTTTCAGACGCATAAGTTTCAACACCGTCGTCCACACGAGTTTGGAAGTTCTTTAATAAATCCTCAAATTCGGGACTCGACACTTCAAAACTAACTTTAGTGCATTCAGCAAATTGCTTTTCCAGATGTGTTTTTACATTACCACCAAGTCGGTCAAATTCGACTTTCACTTGCGACCCGTCATCATCAAATAGTTCATCAAACTTTTTTCTAAATTCGCGGTATTGTGGATTATCGTGAAGAATCTCCTCCAAAACCGAAGAAAGCATTATTCCTATTGGGCTTTTAGCAGAATATTTTGCAACCTCATCAAAATATTGTTTTGTGTGTATATATTCAAACTTAGGCAAAAAGTCATTAAATGCTTTATCGAAACCTGCAGGATTTCTCTCTAACTCAACCCCTTCAATAACAAGTTTTCTTTTTGTTGGCTCTAAACTCGTTCTTCTAACGATGAGGGTATCGCTACCATCGAGAACCTTGAGCATTTTTTCTCGATTGCCTTCATTGCGCATGTTCTGGGCACCATGCTGCGCGCCTGAAAATTTAACCTCAACGCTAATTTCTTTGTTTGTATCTCGATTTGGATGCAGATCTTTTATAGACTTATTTTTTGACAGCCCGTTGAAAAACCACTCTATCGCCTCAAAAAAATTGGTCTTTCCAGCGTTATTCTGCCCAACAAAAACATTGAAATTGCTGCAATCAAATTCGGCGTTTCCAATTGAGCGAAAATTATCTACGCAGACTCTTGATATCTTCATCGTTCCCAGCTTCCTCTGTTGAGTTTAAATTTTACATACTGTGCACACGCGCTTTTTATCGCTCTGTTTCATGTTTAAGAAATCTTTTATTTAAAAATAAGCAACGTCGCTAACTAAAATGTACTTGTTCATAGAGTACCTCTTCAAGTGACCTCTCCCCCAAAAATAGG
>NZ_DFTS01000069.1:7925-8951 GCF_002383015.1 Idiomarina sp. UBA4206 | reverse complement strand
CTAGCTTCAGGTGCTAGTGTCCGCAAGGACGTGGGGGTTCAAGTCCCCCCCTCCGCACCACATTACTCGAGTGTTATTCTGCTCAAGTAAGAGTGGAAAAACAGAAAGGCCACCTTAAGGTGGTTTTTTTGTGCCTGTTACTTACCGACAGCCTGCTGCAACAACCACCGCTTAACCCAGGGTAAACCCGCTACTTTCAATGATGCTGACGTTGCCAGCTGCATTATAGGGTTACTGTCGCGCCAGCCAAACTGTATCGCATCCATCATTCGCATCATTTTTGCATTTTCACGCCGACGGGTTCGCTCATATTCAACGAGTGCGGTGCTTTGCGAGTATTGCTCTAAGGTTTCAATCAGACAGCGGACATCGGCAAAACCCAAATTAACCCCCTGCCCGGCCATTGGGTGAATACTGTGAGCCGCATCACCTAATAGAACAATAGAGCCGTCTTTAACATAATGACACGCATGCTTTCTCTGCAGAGCAAAGCTGGCACTCTTTAATAATTGGAAGTTACCAATATGTGGCGCAAACGTCTGTTTTAAGTGAGACTCAAGTGCTCGCTTATCTTTTTCTAACGCAGTGATGTCATCACGTTTACTGTAATCAATTAAGCAAGCCTGATTCTCTGTCAGCGGTAACAATGCATAAGGCCCCTGAGAACGAAACACTTCCCAGGTTTCACCCGCTATCGGCTTTTCAACACGAACATTTGCCAGTAAGCATCGTTGATCATAATCCCACCCTCTGTAATCAATACCTGCAGCTTGCGCTACTTTAGAGTGAGCGCCGTCACAGCCGAGCAGTAAATCATAATTCAGACGTTCGCCTTTGTTTAAAAAGGCCGTGCGGGATAATGTATCAAACCCTTCAAGTTTGTCATCGGTTCTCAAACTCACATTTTTCAAAGCCCGTAGTTGAGCCCACAGCGCCTGTTGCAAAGCGTTGTTTTCAACCATGACGCCCAATTTTGAAAGACCGGCTTCGTCAGCATGAAAAGATAAGCTCGTTCCGCTTATCGAT
>NZ_DFTS01000069.1:7419-7811 GCF_002383015.1 Idiomarina sp. UBA4206 | reverse complement strand
CGCTCGTTCCGCTTATCGATGTGACCGTTAAGCGGTCATAATCAAACACCCGTGAATGCCGGACATCTTCCCCAATGCCCAGCCCCAGCAACCACTGCCAATTACTGTTATTCACCGAAGATATGCGTAAGTCCCATTCGGGATCAGTATTTTCCTCAACACTTGGCGGTTTTGGCTCCAGCAAAGTCACCTGCGCGCCTTTCTGAGCAAAAGCTAACGCTGCTGCCGCCCCGACCATTCCGCCGCCGTTAATTAATACTGATAGCTGTTCCATGTCTATGCTCTCACTTGGGGTATTTGCCGCTAGCCCTTATAAATAACACATCTAAGGGTTAATTTCCGTTATCATAGCCAATTAGACGATGTTCAGAGTAGTTTTTATGCAGGCCAGA
>NZ_DFTS01000069.1:6425-7305 GCF_002383015.1 Idiomarina sp. UBA4206 | reverse complement strand
AGCTGTGATTATTGCCTCATTGCTTATTTTAAGTGCTGAGGCCAGCTTCGCTGGTGTCAGTGCCCTGGTAAAATACATCAGTAAAGACCAACCTTTTGAGCAACTGGTCTTTTTTCGGAACCTGACCGCTTTTCTTGTACTGCTCCCCTGGCTATGGCGCAAGGGAGCCGGCAACCTAAAAACACAGCGCTTAAGACTGCACCTTGTTCGTGGCGCCGCAGGCATAGCGGCAATGTATTTGTTCTTCTATGCCATTGCCACTATCCCGTTAGCGCAGGCCACATTGGTGCTGTTGCTATCACCCTTTTTAATTCCGGTTATCGGCTGGCTCTGGCTACGCGACTATGTAGCCCGACAGACCTGGCTGGCTATAGCACTGGGTTTCATTGGTGTTTTCATATTTCTTGACCCCATGAACAGCGAACTCTCTCCGGTTATTGGATTAGCCTTTTTGGCGGCTGCATTAGCTGCATTCACGAAAACTGTCATTCGGCGTATGTCTGACACCGAGTCGACAAGTAAAATCGTGTTCTATTTTTCTACTCTGGCCACAATCGCATCGGGCATTCCTTTACTATGGCTATGGCAGCCTATACCCACACAACACTGGGTTGGGGTTATTGCTATGGGCCTGCTTGCTGTTTACGGCCAGTTAGCAATGACCAAAGCGTTTTCCATAGCCCCACCGGCTAAAGTTGGGGTGTTTACCTACAGCTCAGTTCTATTTGCGGCATTGCTGGGTTACTGGCTGTTCGGGGAAGAACTTGCCTGGCACATGTTATGGGGTGCGTTAATCATTGTTGTTGCAGGCTATTTTGCTATTCGAACGCGGCGCAAAAGTTAATCATTTCAAACTTGGCAATCTGCTCCAATACGCGAT
>NZ_DFTS01000069.1:5560-6331 GCF_002383015.1 Idiomarina sp. UBA4206 | reverse complement strand
GCAATCTGCTCCAATACGCGATAAAATAAGCGCCTTAAACGAAATCAATCAACCATCGAGTGGTCATGAGTAAGAAGCTATATATCAAAACCTGGGGTTGCCAAATGAACGAGTACGATTCTGCTAAAATGGCAGAATTGCTGCACTCAACCCACGGCTACGATGTTGCCGAAGAAGCTGAAGACGCAGATTTAATTCTGCTGAATACCTGTTCCATCCGCGAGAAGGCTCAGGAAAAGGTGTTTCATCAGTTAGGGCGTTGGAAAAACCTGAAAAAGAACAACCCCAATTTATTAATCGGGGTTGGTGGCTGCGTTGCTTCTCAGGAAGGCAATGAAATCCGCGCACGCGCTCCTTTTGTCGATATTATCTTCGGGCCTCAGACTCTGCACCGCTTACCGGAAATGGTAAACCAGGTCACTGAAACTCACGCCCCCATGGTCGATGTCTCTTTTCCGGAAATTGAGAAGTTTGACCGGCTGGCTGAACCCAAAGCCGATGGCGCCAGTGCCTTTGTTTCCATTATGGAAGGTTGCAGTAAGTACTGCTCTTTCTGTGTCGTACCTTATACGCGTGGCGAAGAAGTCAGTCGCCCCGTTGATGACGTTATTTATGAAATAGCTCAGTTGGCTGAACAAGGCGTTCGCGAAGTAAATCTCTTAGGCCAAAACGTTAATGCATACCGTGGAGAACACTACGACGGTGCTGTTTGCCGCTTTGCTGAATTACTGCATATCGTTGCCGCAATCGATGGTATTGATCGCATTCGTT
>NZ_DFTS01000069.1:4036-5449 GCF_002383015.1 Idiomarina sp. UBA4206 | reverse complement strand
CGATGGTATTGATCGCATTCGTTACACCACCTCTCATCCGGTCGAGTTTACCGATGACATCATCGAAGCCTATAAAACCATTCCTGAGCTGGTCAGTCATTTACATTTACCGGTTCAAAGTGGTTCAGACCGAATTTTAACCATGATGAAGCGTGGACACACCGCACTGGAATACAAATCAAAAATTCGTGCTTTAAAGAAAGCGCGACCAGACATTGCTATGTCATCGGACTTTATTATTGGTTTTCCGGGCGAAAGCAACGCAGACTTTGAAGCAACGATGGATCTTATCCAGACTATTGACTTCGATATGAGCTTCAGCTTTATTTACAGTGCACGCCCGGGAACACCAGCGGCTGACTTACCTGATGATATTAGTGAAGAAACCAAGAAAGAGCGCTTGCAGTTGTTACAGCAACGCCTGAATCAGCAATCTATGGCGCATGCACGCCGTATGCTGGAAACAGAGCAGCGTATTCTGGTGACCGGCCCATCGAAAAAGAACCCGATGGAACTTACCGGGCGTACCGAGAATAACAGGGTTGTAAACTTTGTCGGTCAACCCCATATGATTGGACAGTTCGTCGATGTACGCATCACCGAAGTGCTTCCTAATTCGTTACGGGGCGAGCTAATTCGTGAAGAAGCGGATATGGGGCTGCGTATTGATACAGCGCCGGAAACTATTTTACAACGAGGAAAGTCGAGCGAGCCTGATAATCTGGGCGTCGTTCAAATGCCTCGACAAGCCAGTTAAGTAAAGAGGAAACGATTGAGTCCACAAACACAGACACTTGATTTTGAGCTAGAGCCGACGGATTCACGTCGGCTTTCCGATCTCTGCGGCCCTTTAGATGAAAATCTGAAGCACATTGAGCGCCGCCTGGGTGTCGAGATCACGCATCGCGGCCATCAATTTCGATTAATCGGCAATGCCTCCAGCGTTTCTGCTGTGCACAAGCTTCTGCTTGATTTGTACATTGAAACCGCAACCGTAAAAGGAAAAGAAGGTCGCATTGAGCCCGAGCAAGTCCACCTTGCTATTCAACAAGCAAAAGTGCTTGAGCAAAACGATGAGCAAGGTGACCCTGCCGCAGAAAAAATGACTCACATTAAAACAAAGCGGGGTCTAATCAAGCCCCGTAACCATAACCAGGCCGGTTACGTTCGTGCCATTTTAGCGCATGACGTTAACTTTGGTATTGGTCCGGCCGGTACCGGTAAAACTTATCTGGCTGTGGCTTGCGCAGTGGATGCTTTGGAGCGTCAGGAAGTGCGCCGTATTCTTCTGACTCGCCCAGCGGTTGAAGCAGGCGAAAAGCTGGGGTTCTTACCCGGTGACTTAGCCCAAAAAGTAGATCCATACTTACGCCCTCTGTACGATGCGTTATTTGAAATGCTCGGCTTTGAAAA
>NZ_DFTS01000069.1:1851-3895 GCF_002383015.1 Idiomarina sp. UBA4206 | reverse complement strand
CTCGGCTTTGAAAAAGTTGAAAAATTGATTGAGCGTAACGTTATTGAAGTTGCGCCATTAGCTTATATGCGCGGGCGTACGCTTAACGATGCTTTTATCATTTTAGATGAGAGCCAGAATACGACTTGTGAACAAATGAAGATGTTTCTTACTCGTATCGGCTTTAATTCACGAGCTGTTATTACCGGAGACATTACTCAGGTTGATTTACCCCGCGGGCAACGCTCAGGCTTGAGACACGCCATTGAAGTTCTCAATAAAGTCCCTGACATTAGCTTTACCTTCTTCCAGGCAGGTGATGTTGTTCGACATCCTGTGGTGCAACGAATTGTGCAAGCCTACGAGGATTTTGACAAAAACTAATGGCTGATTTGACACTGGATTACCAACTCGCTGATGGCGTTACTGACGCTCCTGATGAAGACGCCGTACGTGCCTGGGTTTCAACAACATTGGATTACCTCCAACAAGACAGCAAAGCGGTTGAACTAACAATACGCATTGTCGCTGAACGGGAAGCCCAGGAACTGAATAATGAGTTTCGTGGTAAAGACTATGCAACCAATGTTTTATCCTTCCCTTTCAATAGCCCGGTAGAATTACCTGTCACACTTTTAGGTGATTTAGTGATCTGCCAAAGCGTTGTAGAAAAAGAAGCGCAGGAGCAACAAAAGTCAGCGATTGCTCACTGGACGCATATGGTCATACACGGTACTCTGCATTTATTAGGTTACGATCATATTGACGACAACGAAGCAGAAGAAATGGAACAAATTGAACGTAACATCTTAGCGAGTCTGAACATCTCAGACCCGTACCAACCGATAGACAATATGGAGCTTAACACTCAATGAGCGACGACAACCCCCACTCAGCCAACGGCTCGTCGGGAAAATCCTGGGCAGCAAAACTGCTGCAAGTATTTGCTGGTGAGCCGAAAAGCAGAGAAGAACTCGTCGATTTAATTCAGGACGCTGAAGATCGCGACCTGATAGACAACGATACCAGAGAAATGATTGAAGGCGTGCTTGACGTTGCAGAACTCAAAGTACGCGACATCATGATTCCACGTTCACAAATGGTCACCATTGACATTCATCAAGGCGTGGACGAATTCCTCCCCATCGTTATCGATTCTCAACACAGTCGTTACCCTGTTGTCACCGACAACAAAGATCACGTTGAAGGTATTCTGTTAGCAAAAGATTTGCTGAGCTACGGCTTTAACATGACAGAAGAGGTGTTTTCACTTGAGAAAGTGATGCGACCTGCGGTAATCGTTCCTGAGAGTAAACGGGTCGATGTACTCCTCAAAGAATTCCGCTCTAACCGTTATCATATGGCCATTGTGGTTGATGAATACGGTGGCGTGTCTGGTTTGGTCACTATAGAAGATATTCTGGAAGAGATTGTCGGAGAAATTGAAGACGAAACGGACGCTCAGGGTGATGACGACAAAAACAATATCCGTCGTCTTAGCCAAAGCCGCTATTCCATTAAAGCCCTTACAACCATCGAGGACTTTAATCAGTACTTTAATACCAATTTCAGCGATGAAGAGCACGACACTGTTGGCGGACTTGTTGCTCATGGTTTCGGGCACCTGCCTCAGGCAGGTGAAGAAGTCACTTTAGGTAATATGACCTTTCGTGTCACAAACGCCGACAAAAGACGTATTCAGCAGTTACAAGTTAGTCTGAACTCAGATGACGATGGCTCACCGGAGTCCGAACAGTAATGATGAAGCTTTCGGGGGGCATCACACGCTCCGTGCTCTTGTTACTTTGCGGTGCAGTTCTAACGCTCGCTTACTCACCGTTCCACTGGCATTGGCTGCCTTTTATTGTCTTGCCTATTGTGGTTGGTGTTATTTGGCTTTTAGCGCCTAAACGTACATTCAGAGCTGGTTTTATCTTTGGAATGGGTTGGTTTGCCGCTGGCCTAAGCTGGATATATGTCAGCATCGATCAATATGGCGGTGTGCCGGTACCGGTCACGCTGCTGTTATTGGTTCTGCTGTTTGCTTACCTGTCACTATTCCCTG
>NZ_DFTS01000069.1:1345-1758 GCF_002383015.1 Idiomarina sp. UBA4206 | reverse complement strand
GGCATTTTGGTGTTGGCAAAAACTCTCTCACCGTAAGTTTGCCTGGCGTTTCAGTTTGCCGTTTTTCTGGCTCATTGCGGAATTGCTACGGGGCTGGCTATTTACAGGTTTCCCATGGCTAAGCCTGGGGTATAGTCAAACTGACGGCGTATTTGGCGGATTGGCCCCGGTTCTTGGTGAAACGGGTATTACGGTCGCCTTGTGGTTTACAGCCCTCAGCATAGTTATGGCTTTGCGGTTCAAAAAACCGGCGCCGCTGTTAATACCGCTCATTTTTCTCACCTGCGCTGTAGTATTTCCTAAAATACAACCGACAGAGAGAAAAACCGAATCCATGTCAGTATTACTGGTTCAGGGTAATATTCAGCAATCGTTAAAATGGCAGGCGGAACAACAATGGCCAAATATTTTAC
>NZ_DFTS01000069.1:0-1230 GCF_002383015.1 Idiomarina sp. UBA4206 | reverse complement strand
CAATGGCCAAATATTTTACGCTATCTGGATTTAACCCGCCCTAAATTTAATCACGACTTGGTTATTTGGCCGGAATCGGCGATTACCGCCCTCGAACCCTATGCAAGTGATGTCCTCAATACTGTTGAGCAATCTGCCAGTATTAATGACTCCGCCTTAGTTACCGGTATTATTGATTACGACAGACTCAACGACGATTTTTACAACTCCGTTATTGTTCTGGACAATGAGAGCTACAGTTATGGCAACACCAACCGTTATCAGAAACATCAGCTGCTTCCCATCGGTGAATTCGTTCCTTTTGAGAACCTTCTGCGTCCGTTAGCCCCGCTATTCAATTTACCTATGTCGTCGTTCAGTCGTGGCGGATACCAGCAACCCAACCTCGAGGCTAACGGCAGCAACCTTGCCATGGCTATTTGCTATGAAATTGCTTTTGCAGGACAAGTGCGAAGCAATACCTACGATGATACAGATTATCTGGTCACTATTAGCAATGACACCTGGTTTGGTGACTCTCACGGCCCTTGGCAACATATGCAAATAGCCCGTATGCGCGCTATGGAGCTGGGGAAACCTTTACTAAGAGCGACCAACAACGGAGTTACAGCCGCGGTTGACGAGCACGGCAACTACCTTGCGTTAGCACCGCAGTTTAAAGCAACGACGCTATCTACCAATGTTTATGGTGTTCAGGGCTCCACTATCTTTAACACCATAGGCAACTGGGGCGCGATAATTCTCGCCTTACTTGGGTTGTTGCCGATAATCGCTACAAAACGCACTAAGAAGCGCGCTCAAGCGTAGTCATCCGGTACGAAAATCAGTACACTATAAAAGCTTAACTGAACGGTTCTGTTGCTGTTCTTTTCCATTTTTCTACAGGGATATCATTATGGAAAATATTTTTGATGCCATTCTTTTTGCTGTGCTTATTGCTGCAGGTGGTCTTGGATTAAGCTCCTGGCTTATGCTTTTCGGCATTGATAAGTCAGAGCCAGCCGAAGTCAAACAGCGCGCTGTTTTTGAAAACGGTTTCTTTGGTCTGGCCGGCATTATCATTATGCTTCTTATGTGGTACGCAATTAGCTAAGCCGACACTTAAATTCAACCGGAATCAGCAGGAATTATGCAAGAACAATACAACCCGAGCAAAATCGAATCTGCCATGCAAAAACGCTGGCAGGAGCAAGACGTATTTACGGCGAAAGAACAACCGGGCAAGGATAA
>NZ_DFTS01000047.1:14945-15101 GCF_002383015.1 Idiomarina sp. UBA4206 | reverse complement strand
AAAGGTACTGCTGACGAGAAATTCGCTGCACTTGAAGCAGCAGGCGTAAAAACTGTACGCAGCCTGGCCGAAATTGGCAAAGCTGTTGCAGAGAAAACTGGCTGGTAATAACCCGCCAACGCTTAAACAAAACCCGGCCTTCGCGCCGGGTTTTTT
>NZ_DFTS01000047.1:5064-14748 GCF_002383015.1 Idiomarina sp. UBA4206 | reverse complement strand
AGGCCATCCATGGCCTTCGACACCCTGACATAGCAAAACTACAACACCAGGCACCAGCCCTTGTCTTACTCAGCCTTTACCGCGCGCAGCCACAAAGCGATCTTCCTGGATATTTTATGCGTAAGCTTAGTTGATACGTTAATAAATCAGGAGGCAATATGAGTAGCAATAATGCAAGCCAAGTTGCAGACTTTACAGCACCGGGAATGAACAGTGAGTCCGCGGATAAGGTCATAGCAATTCTTGACGATCGCTTAGTCGCATTGCTTGACCTGCAATTGACACTAAAACATGTGCACTGGAATGTTGTAGGACCAAATTTTATTGGTGTGCATGAAATGTTAGACCCTCAGGTCGACGCCGTACGTGAAATGACCGATACCATAGCAGAGCGAATTGCGACGTTAGGTGGAGTACCTGTTGGTACGCCAAAAGCTATTGCAGAGCGTCGCAGATGGGAAGACTACTCTTTAGGTAAAGGGTTAGTGGCAGAGCATTTAGTTGCTCTGGATAAGGTTTATAATGGCGTTAACGGTGACCACCGCGAAGCGATGGAAACATTAGCTGAGCTCGACCCGGTATCAGAAGACATGTTAACCGGGCAATTAGCAGAGCTTGAGCAGTTTCAGTGGTTCGTTCGGGCGCATATTGAATCGTCCTCTGGCGAATTGAAAAGCTAGTCGTCTTCAAAGGCTTCAACCAGCGAACGAAACTCACGTAAGCGGGTTTTAATCGCTTTAACTTCACCTTCTGTATCACGGGTGAGTTTGTTTGCGCTACGCACGTTGTCGTTGATGGATATCATGCTGTCTTTTACTTCTGAAACAGCACTTGTATGTTCTTCTGCGGCAACGGCTATTTGCGTCATACGATCATTAATTCCCGTTACGGCTTCAGTGACTTCGTAAACCTGTTGCTCTGATTTCCGGCCCAACTCTCCACATTCCTCTGCCAAGTCGCGTTGCTCAAACATTTTATTACGCCATGTACTCATTGACTGGGTCATGCGGTTTACGGTCTCTTCTATTTGATCAACGGCCTGTTGTGTTTTTTGGGAAAGGGCACGAACTTCATCGGCAACTACGGAGAAGCCGCGACCATGCTCGCCGGCTCTGGCACTTTCAATAGCGGCATTCAAAGCCAATAGATTCGTTTGTTCAGCTATTGCGTCAATTTTTTCGCTGACTTCTTTCACAGAGTCAGCATTACGAGACAGCTCTTCTGTTTGTCTGGCGCTTTCGCTAACAACACTTACCAGCTTAGTAATTTTCTTGCTGCTATCGGCAATAAAATCAGCTGCGTTCTGAGTTTGCTTGCTAACGTCACTGCAGGCACTGGAGGAATCATTTGCGTTGCGTGCAATTTCATCAACGGTTTGCCCCATCTGCTCCATAGAAGTAGCAATTTGCTCAATGTCTTGCACCGTTTGTTCAGTAGCATCCGCTGTCTTTGATGCATTTTCGGCGGTTGAATTGACCGATTCCGCCAACACGTCATTACCTTCACTTAGACGAGCGGTAAGAGCAAGTAATGATGAGTCGCGCAAGGCAAGCTCATACATTGCTCTGCCCATTGGAGAAGAGCTACCGAATATCTCGTGTTGAGTTTTGGCAGTAGAACCATCCGCATCGGCTAAGGCTTTTGCCCACCTACGTGTGTTCTTCCTGTTACGAAATGGACGAGTTAGCCATTGAAACCAATGAGTTCGCCTTCTATAAATATTTTTAGCTGCTGAAGCGTACTCACTGTCTGCCTGGTGCATTAACCATTGACTACCTGTGACTTTGCCACGGCGGAATATTCCGCGAACAATAACATCAAACCAAACAGTACCTCGCTCGGGAACATTAAAAGGGACAATGCCTCGCCAGGGGACTTCGCGTTTTAATGAGGTATTGACCTCTTTAATTACTTTATCGGGTAGAGCGTTACTGTCGACAAGTTCAGTTAAAGGTTTTTTCAGTAACTCGTCTTTGTCTTTTTTCATCAGACCCTGAATATTTTCTGGGCAGTGCGATACTTGCTGATATTCATTAAGGCTAAAAACGAATAATGTATCTGCGCCCCAGCTAAAGCTTCTGTTCATGATAAAAGTCTCTACTGTTGCGAAAATTCTTATCTTTCTAATAGTTAAAGTAGAAGTTGTGTGGTGTTTTTTCAAATATTAAACTGCAGTTAGAAAGTAATTAGAATTCGGTAGAGTTTTTTTGGGGGGAGTTAAATTCAAAGTTATGACACCGGGAGTAGTCCCAGTGTCATACATAGGAGCCTTAGTAATTGGCTTGCTGAGTATCCCAGAACTGATTGGTTAACTGGTCGAGTCGTCTTGTAATATTGACAGTTTTGTCAGTTACATCGCTACTGAGCTTAGCTGCGTCCAGGTTCTGCTCAGAGCTTGTCTTAATACTTGTCACGCTTTCGCCGATACTCTGTGCAACTTTACTTTGTTCATCAACGGCTTGTGCTATCTGGTCGCTCATGTGGGAAATGGTGTTGATCACCTTCAGAATTTCCTCTAAATGGGAGGCTGTTTCCTTGCTTTTGCTGACACTGTCCTCCGCCATTAGTTCGCCCGCTTCCATGACACTCACTGCATTTTTGACACCATTTTGCAGCGTTTCAATTACTTGTCTTATTTCTTTGGTGGAATTTTGTGTTCGATTAGCTAATGATCTTACTTCGTCAGCAACAACAGCAAAGCCACGCCCATACTCACCAGCTCTGGCAGCCTCAATAGCCGCATTTAAGGCTAATAAGTTTGTCTGATCGGCAATACCCAAAATAACATCAAGAATTTTTTCAATATCGATGCTACTTTTTGAAACTTCATTAATGACGCGTGAGGCGTTATTAATCTGTGCCTTTAATTCGGATATTGCAGCGGCATTTGCATCAACGACACTTTTGCCTGTTTTCACTGTCGTTAGTCCGCGAATTGATGCAGTCGATGTTTCTTTGGCACTGTCGGCCACACTACCAATGCTCATTGACATTTGATCAACAGCAGTAGCAACATGCTCAGTCTGTTCAAACTGCTGCATAGTCCAAGTTTCAGATTGATTCACCGCCGCACTCAAGTTTGTGGCGTTGTCGTTTAGCGCTTCTGACATATCATTTATTCGACCAATTAGGGCCGCATTTTCGGACTCTAGTTTTTTTATAGTCAACAAAATTGAACCGACCTCATCAGAGCGGCCGGTATAGACATAGCGAGCGACTTTATCGTCGGTTATCTTTTTAACTTGCTTAAGTGCTGCTCTCAGGGGGGCTAACCATATCAGAGTGAAAAATGCACTTATGAGCGAGGCAATAATACAAGCGACTAGAAGCGCTATACCGGAGCCGTGTAATAGGTAAGTTACAATAGGTATTAACGTTGGCAGTGCAATACTTGCCAATAACTTAGTTGTTAAAGAGGTGGAGGTTTTAACACCGCGGGGTGTTTGACCCTTATTAATGAGTGCATAGACTTTTTTCGCTCGTTCGACATATTGAGGTTGAGCCTTACGACGAACAGACTGGTACTCTTCAACTTGGCCATTCTTCTTGATAGGTGTAGCGTAAGCATCAACCCAATAGTGATCTCCGTTTTTACAACGGTTTTTGACAATACCCATCCATGACTTTTCTGCTTTAAGGTCAGCCCAGAACATTTTAAAAACGGGTGAAGGCATGTCGGGATGCCTGACAATATGGTGGTTTTTGCCAATGAGTTCTTCTTTGGAGAAGCCGCTAATATTTATAAAATCGCGGTTTATGTAAGTAATCTGACCTTTAAGGTTAGTCGTCGAAAGAATATTAGACCGGTTCGAGAATTCAAGTTCTACACCAGTAATAGGAAGGTTCGTCTTCATGTGTACCTTGTGAAGTGCTAAGACTCAAAAAACTGAAATATAATCTGAATCGCAATTAAGTTGAGTGTAGATTCAATTCTATTTTTAGCGTTATTTTAAGGTTATTAACACTTACAATGCGGCTATATATAATTGATTTATATCAACTATTTAACTTCGGTTTCAGAAACTCTTTATCCTGCTCTTATTGAGCGTGTCACATTACGAGCCGGTGAGAAATTTGGTTCACAGGGAATAAAATATTTATGTCAAAATGTATGGTTGTTGAATTTGGAATTAAGGAAGCTGACGAGCAATGAAGACAAGGGGGATTTAGGTTATTGCTAAAAGTGCGGTAGGCTAAAAGCGGGTTGCCAGTTAGCAACCCACCACTGCAAGTTTATTTATTCTGACTTTCCAGTGCCTGAATTTTATTCCAAAGCTCGTCTGCTTGCTGACTGATATGGGAGCTATCGCGAATGTTTCCGTTGCGCTGCATCTCCATCGCTTTTTCTTGCAGTTGCTTTAGGTCTTTGCGCATTTTCTTCGTAGGGTCTGACTTAAAAAGTCCAAACATTAATGATTGCCTCAAATTACTAAGTGTATTTAGCAATACGGCAAGTCAGGGTTAAAAGTTCTGCATGCAAAGCATAAGAATAATATGATGTTTTTAAGCTAAATTTTTTCTTTGGAGTTACTGTCGGTATATTGTTGCTTAAGTGTACTTTTTGAGCGATCAAAGCGAATGACAGGAACATGACATGGCAATGTCGTAACAATGTCCGGTGCTTTTAGATAATGTTTTATCCGAACTATCGGGCAACAGAGCTGAATACAACAATGAAAAACACCAAATTCGCAGAGCGGTTAACTTACCAGCGCAAGTTAAAAGGACTCTCGCAGGAACAGCTTGCTGAGAGCACCAGAGTAACCGTACGTACCATTCAACGCTTGGAAAAAGGTGAGGTCACACCCCACTTAAGAACAGTAAAGCTACTAGCGGCGGCACTCGAGTTAGATGTTGACGATTTGCTTGAACTGGATGACCCTCGCAACGAGAATATTCAAACAAAGTGGCTGCTATTAATGCACTCATCGCCATTTATTGGTTTTGTGGTGCCATTTCTCAATATCTTGTGCCCGCTGTTTATTTGGATCCATAAGCGTGAAGATAACCCCCTGTATGACGCTCATGGCCGTGCGGTTATTAACTTTCAAATAACCATGATGCTCATTTACGCACTTGCTTTTGTTGCACTACTTAGCGTCGAAGGGTTTGGCTTTTTATTCTTTATTGCCGTGATCCCTTATACCGCCTTAGTTATGTTGGCTAACGTTATCGCTGTGATAAAAGCACGAAGGTATTTTTACCCCAGTATTCCTTTCCTTGGCAAAAAATAGCTGGTAGCAAAGCTCTCTATTTAAAAACGATTTAATAAAGGAACCATCATGAAAGCAATAATTTATTATTTGCTGCTGGCTACGCTTGTCTGTTTTTCAGCAAGTGAAGCGGTAGCACAGTCCAAAGTTACTGATGAAAAAATTCAGGAATTTCAGGATTACCTAAAAGAGTTTAGAAAAGAGAACAAAATTCCAAGTTTGTCCGTTGCGGTGGTAAAAGACCGTGAAATTATTCTGCTTGAGAGCATTGGCTTTCAAGATCACGACGCCGAAGAATCAACGACGGAAGACACATCGTACCTTGCTGCTTCTATCACAAAAACGTTCACGGGTGCGACGTTACTGGCCATGGAGGCTGACGGGCACATTGATCTCGATGCGGACTTTACGACCTTAAGTGACTGGGGCAGACGCTGTCACTGGCTGACAACAAGCGGCACTATCTTTGGTGGAGGCACTCTGGATAACGGCTATCAAGTACCCACGGTAGAATGTGACCAAGTGATAACGCTGCGTCATGTCCTTCAACATCAGGTACAGGGTGAGCCAGGCACAAGCTTCTTCTACAACCCCATTATATTTGGCCGTTTATCTAACTGGGTTGAGGAAAACACGAATAAAAGCTGGCGTTATTGGGTGAATAAATACGTTATTGAAACTGGAGATTTAGAGGGTATAGCTGCTGGTTGGCGAGACCCAGCTGCCAGTGAGGTACTGACTCATATTGCACCGCCTTTTCGCCACGCGCCTGAACAGTCCGATGGGCATGCAAATTCAGTATTACCAAACACTGAACTTAACGCCAGCTCAGGGGTTATAGCCAGCGCAAAAGCACTTGCTCATTATTCTATAGCCTTGGATGAAGAAAAAATTCTCCCTGCATCTTTGAGACAGAAAATGTGGACGCCGGCAAAGGATGAAGAGGGTAACCCAATGCCTTATGCCTATGGCTGGTTTGTCCAGAATTGGCAAGGACATAAGTTGGTTTGGCATGGTGGCTGGTGGCCGGATGCGTATGCCGGACTCCTACTAAAGGCACCTGATGATGGACTAACCTTAGTGGCGCTCGGAAACACCGACGGACTGCGACACGAGGTTAATAGTTTGACGAGCGCGCAAATAGAAAAGAACCCATTGGCGTTAAAGTTTTTAGAGTTATTTGTTGAACAGCCGCAGTAATTAGTGCGTGTTACTCTATATTAAAAACTTAGCAGGAGCTTGGACTCGATGTCACTGTTGCCGCAGTTATAGCCGGCATAATGGCCGCTATCATAACCGCGGCCTCTATAGCCTGGACGGCTTCTTTGGCAGCTTTGGGTAGCAGTTCACCTTTCTCTAATTGCTTAATACGCTGTTTGCGATCTTTCAGCTCTCGTTTGGTAAATACCTGAGGTAAGAGCGCAGCGCTATTGGCTAAAGCGACAACAATAGCGATCCGAGGTTCTATTTCGTCGCCGTCACTGAGTACTACATTGCGCATTTCCTGGCGTAACTGCTCTTCAGGTTCAGGATTCACCTCTGGGTATACACGGCGCTCGAACAGCCACAAGACTTTCTCTTTTTCGGACGCCACAATACCGTCAGTTGCGAGTGCCTGCGCTACTTTGTGTTTAAGGTCTTTAATACCTGCGAGTTTTTCTACCCAGTGTTCTAATTCATATTGCCGCTTGGCATCCAAGATCATCGTTAAAGCTTCATCTAATAACGAGTCATCTGTTGGACTGTCGTTAACCACTGCGATTTTTTCGTTATTGCCGTTATCAACCTTTATACGTCCAAGCATCAATAACTCGGCAGCTAGCGCAGCAGCGGTCGCATACTCTACATACGCACCGTTCATGGTGCCTTTTTCCTCGCATAACGCGAGCAGCACGATGGCTTCGTAAAGCTTTAAGTTGTCCGGCATTGCGGTACCTGTTTTATAAATTCCCGAGCTTAATACGTTTAATAATAATCATTTTCGGGTAAGCTAAGCAAGTTAGTTGGTAGGAGTTAGAACGTTGATCGTCTACTTACTTTAATCGAAAATCCGACATTGATAGCCAGTCGTAGTAAAGTTAGAGCAATACAAAATCAAATCGTAAAGGACTATAATTTGAAATTCCTCATATTACTCACCAGCTTATTGTTCAGCTCATTGGGCTTTGCCGAAAACAGGGTTTACGATGAATCCAGGGACAGAAATATTCCGATAAAAATCTCATATCCTACTTCTGAAGATCAGTGCAGTGAGTTTCAAAAATGCCCAGTAGCATTGCTTAGCGCGGGTTATGGTGTATCACATACCAAGTACAGTTTTTTGTCTAAGAGGCTAAGTCAGTTGGGTTATATGGTTGTGGCTATTGGCCATGAGTTAGAGAGCGATCCTCCGTTGTCTGTATCGGGCGACCTTTATGAAACCAGAAGCGAGAACTGGAGCCGGGGGGCTAAAACGCTGGATTTCGTTAAGCACAATCTCGAGCCAGCTTACCCAAACTACAATTTTAACGGCTTGCTGCTGATTGGCCACTCAAACGGCGGAGATATCTCGTCCTGGCTTGCGAATGAAGGCAAGGACTACATAGAAACTGTCATCACGATTGACCACCGCCGCGTTCCACTTCCCCGCAATAAGGATATTGGTGTGCTCTCAATTCGCGGCAGCGATTACCCTGCAGACGACGGGGTGTTGCCGTCACAGCAAGAGAGTGAGAAATACGGTATATGCGTTAAGAAAATACTAAAGTCCCGGCATAACGATATGACGGACTACGGGCCTGCGTGGCTTAAAGATGAAATTAACAGCGCTGTGGCGAGCTATGTGAAAGGACTGGGGTGTGAGAAAGTTTAATGATTGATACAGCCAAACAATACGCCTTTCAGGCTGCAAAAATCACAATTACGGCAGTAATGCTGTGTGTGCTCTGCTGGCTGCTTTTCAGTAACCCGGACTCGACCACCAATACTCAGTTTGCGGTTGCCGATACAGTTGTTACGTCTGAGGTAAGTGACGGCGCTGCTGTCTCGGCTTCTCCATACTCAAGTGCGAGTCAATTTGAACACCATAAACAGTCAGCAAATTGGCAATTCGAGCGCATTGATGAAACTAAGTTCAGCGTGCTCGTTGCTAATATTTATTTGCTCACTGAACCCATTCTTACTGACTGGTTTTTAATAAAGCCATCAAGTCGTTTTCACTTATCCGGGTGGAAAGACGTTGGCATGCAATTCAAAATCAAGAACGCCTTTATCTGAATCCATTAGTTCCTAAATGAATAACGAATGCCGGACTGGTTCAAGCCAGCCCTTACTAATGGATTTTTAAAGGTAAACTCATGAAAAGTATTTTACTGAAACCTTGCAGACTTATTGCTCTGCTACTTTTGCTTATTTCTCTACTGTCGAATTCGGAAATTTCTCAGGCAGATGAGAACAACCTGCCGCCAGAACAGGTTCGGCAGCTGATGACTAAAACGTTCGATGTTATGCAGGACAACTACATAGAACCGGAAGTGGTTCCCGAGTTAAAACAGCTATTTCTAAACAAGCTGAAGTTGGGACAGTACGATTCGCTGACCTCTCTTGATGACTTCACGCACGTACTGGGACAAGATTTACGAGCGGTTACAGGCGATAACCACCTTAGTTTGTATACCGTTAACCCAGACGAAGAAATCACTCATATATTGACCCATAAAGAAGGGAAGTTAACCAATAACTATGGATTCGAGGAAGTGCGTTACCTGAGCGGTAACATTGGCTATTTGAAGTTTAATAAGTTTTCGCCGGACAGGCAGGCCAGAGACTCTGTTGACGCAGCTTTTAACTTTCTGGAGCACAGCGACGGCATCATCATTGATTTACGAGATACCGTTGGCGGTTCGCCCGATTTAGTTCAGTACATGTTGAGCTATTTTCTGCCCGGCAAAACTCCTCTTTGGTATGTGCTTGATTCTGCAAACGAGAAGACTGCAGAGATTTCAGCATCCAATACGGCAGCTCACCAAGGCTTTCGCGGTGATTTTCCGGTTTGGGTATTAACCAGTCGCAATACAGCTAGTGCTTCTGAAATTTTCGCCGGTGCTTTACAGGCAAATTCAAAGGCCGTACTGGTCGGTGACACCACCGCCAGTGCTGGTTTTTATGTTGGAGTACGCCGAATTACCGACACGCTAGCGTTTCGTATTTCACTATTTAAACCAATAATAACGGCAACCGGGAAAAACTGGGAGCGCACGGGAATTATTCCGGATATTGAAGTGCCTGCTTTGGATGCTTTAGACCATGCTCATGAGCTAAGTAGCAAAACTACCCGCTCTGGTCTCTAGTCGGAGCCGGCGTCGTTCCAGTAAGTTCGACGTCGGCAATGCCTTACAGCTCGCACTGTTCAATCGGCTGGCCTATAAGATCCTCAATGGCCTTAAGCGCCTCAGCGTCCTCGTCCGTTACCAATGATATAGCATGACCTGCC
>NZ_DFTS01000047.1:4757-4908 GCF_002383015.1 Idiomarina sp. UBA4206 | reverse complement strand
AGTCTTCCGCAACATGAGGGAGGTCGTAATTAATAACGTACGGCAGCTTTTCAATATCAATGCCACGCGCGACAATATCGGTTGCGATAAGCACTTGTACCTTGCCACTTTTAAAGTCAGCTAAAGCTTTGGTGCGGGCGCCCTGGCTTTT
>NZ_DFTS01000047.1:4246-4578 GCF_002383015.1 Idiomarina sp. UBA4206 | reverse complement strand
GCTGCCGAGAGGCCGGCTTTATCCAGTTGTTTAACTAATCGATTAGCCCCTTGCTTGGTGCGTGAAAACACAAGGACTTGGGGTAAGTCGAGGCTTTTCAGCAGCTTTAATAACAGCCCCAGTTTTTGGCTTTTTTGTACTTCATACAACGTTTGCTCAATAGGCTCGGCAGTGGCGTTAGGTGGTGCTACCGAAATTTCGACCGGGCTTTTAAGCAAGCCTTTAGCCAACGCACGAATGTCATTGGAAAACGTCGCTGAGAACAGAAGCGTTTGGCGCTTAGGTGCCAGTAACTTAATAATGTTCTTAATGTCGTGAATAAAACCCATGTC
>NZ_DFTS01000047.1:3371-4080 GCF_002383015.1 Idiomarina sp. UBA4206 | reverse complement strand
GCGGTCGGCTTCATCCAGCACCAGCACTTCTAACTTGGGGAAACGAATCGCGTTTTGTTTGTATAAGTCCAATAAGCGTCCTGGTGTTGCCACCAGAATATCCACGCCTTTGCGAAGCTTCATCATTTGCGGATTAATTTTCACACCACCGAACGCCACCGCGTAATTTAACGGCAGACCCGCGCTTAAGTTCGCAACGTTTTCACCCACCTGAGCTGCTAATTCGCGAGTTGGCGTTAAAATAAGCACACGCGCTGTGTTTGCCTTGGCACGCTCCTTACCTTTCAGAAGTTCTAAAATAGGCACCGTAAAGCCTGCTGTTTTGCCTGTACCCGTTTGCGCCGCCGCCATGACGTCTTTCCCTGCAAGCACCAAAGGAATAGCCTGCGCCTGAATGGGCGTAGGTTCGCTATAACCCTGACGTGAAAGGGCGGTAAGCATTTCCGTGGAAAGTCCGAGATCAGAAAAAGTCATGTAATTGTGTGCAGTTTTGTGGTGTTTAGGGTGGTTATTCTAGCCGAAAGACGCGCTTGTCGCATTTCATTTAGCTCTATAATAATTAATGTTTACTCCTCTCGGGCTCGTTTTTTAAGAGCCTGAAGCTCTCCCCAGGACATGACATAACCAGAGTCGACTTTCCCCATTTCGTTCTTTTCTTTTGCTTGCTTCAACCGAGCGTCAAAGTGCCCAGACTTTGAACCTGAGAGGT
>NZ_DFTS01000047.1:2855-3307 GCF_002383015.1 Idiomarina sp. UBA4206 | reverse complement strand
CAGACTTTGAACCTGAGAGGTTTAGTTTACTTTTAAGAATTGCCACCATTGGTATCAGGCTACACTCAGAGACAACGGGTAAATTATCTATCTTGAATGCGCTGAGTGTATGCTCTAAAGATAGCTCCTGCCATTGACTTGCTGATACTTTTATTAGGTTTATAGTCAAAGGAAAGGATTCCTCTTGGTCACCAAAGGGGATGACGTTTTCGTTAATAGTAATGATGCTCTGTGCTTTCGTATTAGGTAGCCGCGTCTCCAATAGATGCCAATGTGGCTCTGCAATAAAAATATCCAAATCTGTGGTCATTTGCCGAACGCAATAGAGTGAAAATGGCAAATCACCCACAAAGCAGTAGTCAACCTGACTTAATTCTAGCTCTCGTATGAGACTTTTTACCGACGACAATAAATGCGTGTTTTCACCGTAAAAAGGCTCTATAAAGTCAGTG
>NZ_DFTS01000047.1:0-2790 GCF_002383015.1 Idiomarina sp. UBA4206 | reverse complement strand
ATTATTAATGATCTCTCTGCTGCCCGCCATATCGTCTGTCTGAGCAATTAATAGGGAGTAAGACTCGCTAGCGGATTGAGAAGATTCAAAACCTAAATCGCAAGCTCTTCTTTGCATTGGCTTTAACCACGATAAGTCATAAGCGCTCTTATGCCCTCTAGGTTTGTAAAAAGCATCTTCCCATAGCTTGAAGTTGGTCGGACGCCAAGTGTCAGCAAGTAATACCGCCTTGACCTGTTTTATATTTCCAAATGGCTTGTCATATACATCCGGTCGGTTAAGCATTGAGTGAAAACTAAGAGCAAGCTCTTTTGAGTGAAGGCGATCATAATCGGCTTTAATCTGTTTTAAGAACTCTGTTGCGGGATAATCACGCTTGGCTTCAATTAAATAGAGGGTTTCATTAGCGTAGATGAAGCCGTCTAGATGGTTTCTCCATTTTCTAGAACGAATTGACTTGCTGTTGAGAATAAAAAAATCATTACCTCGAGTTTTATCAGATGAATGCACTTTCGCCTTTGAGTCACCCACAAATGGAACTTCTAACCCCCAGTGAGCCTCTGTCGGCTTTTTTAAACATCCCATTAAAAACGCGGTTACTAAATTCTGTTCGAGTACTTCTCCACCGGGTCTACAGGGACGAAATACATTCATTGATTTTTTATAGTGCTCAACTAAGTTGGTAAATCCGTTCGCGATAAACTCATCCATTATTGGTTTTCTCTTAAGCGTTACCGATTGATTTAGACATCATATTATAAATTTAGCGACTTAGCTCTTAGAGGTAGCCTATGTAGTTCAACTAATAGCAGTTTCGTAACCCTGGGTTGCAATGTTGTTATAAAGGAGTAACTTAACTGGTGAATAATTAACCTAGCCAAGGAACGGTGCGTCATGAAACTTTCCAATGTTCTGTCTACTGTTAACCAGTTTGAGAAGTCTAAATTCATTAATTTTCTTGATCGCATATGCACAGAAGCGAGCTCACACAATAAGCAAGTGGCAAAGCAGTTCAAGAATATTGATGGTCAAATTAAAAACGCTTCCAGTGGTGAAGTTACTCAACTATTCAAACTTGCACAGCCGTTATTCCAAAAAGAAGTTAAGTCGCAGCTTGCGTTAAGTGGCGCTCAGGCCGCACTTTTGGTGAATATTCTTAGTCGTGACGGCAACTGTGTGGCACGTGTTTCCTGGATAGAACAGCTGTACGAAAAAGAATGGAAGCAAATTGACGCTCAGGCGAAGAGCTTGAAAGCGCTTTTCGATGAAGCTGAACAAACAGAGGTTTATGACGAACCGAAGCGCCTGGGCATTTACTACGCCTGTCTGCACGAAGCGTTGCATAATGACGAGCGCTCGAACCGCGAAGGTAAAATTACCGATGAAGAACGCGGAATACTGAATGTTCTTGCGCATAAACTGGATGTAACGGCCGACAATCGTGTTGCCATTGAGCATTTAATCGATCCCATTCCCAAAACAGGCGTTTCTGACTGTCTGAATCAGCTACGTGAAATAGGCATTGTTTTCGTATCTAAGAAGCATCAGACCGTTTATGTGCCCGATGAAATAGTTGCGCTGTTGCACCGAATTCAATCTAAAGAGCTTGCAGACAAACATCTTCTACGAATTTTACGGACATTCTCTGACGCCGAGCTCTCCAATATCCTGAAAAGCCATGACAAGCGTATTCGTGGTGTCAATCGTGACGAAAAAATTGATACCGTTTTCAAAATGGGCTTATCAGTCAGCCAAATTCTGAGTGACGACATGCACGGTGAACAGTCGGGCGTGACTGAGAAAAAAGAGCGTTTGAAAACACTTATTGATGACTTGCAGCTTGCGCTCGATAAGCTTGGCACAACGCTGGAAGAGAGGTGCAACCTAATTATTGGCGCGCTGAACTCCTCTACAGAGCATGAATTTAATATTTTATCGGCAACAGGGTACAAGTCGCTGTTTTCAACGCTCAGTCAGCACCTTCCGCAATTGCCGAAAATGTTAAAGGGCGAGTTCGAACTTGAGCCTAATCACGACATAGACGTTGAAAAGCTTCGTGCTCTTGCGATAACGCCGTACGACATCCTGTTTATGCTGTCGAACGAGCAGGTAAAGAGCCTGAAGTCTGATATGGGTATAACGCGCAGAGGCGACCCACGACAGGTGATTCTTGAAAGCTTTGCCGATGCTACAGATAAGCTGGTAGAGAATTACGAAGCCCTGGCAAAACGTGACTTAGCAGCACTGAAGCAGAAGAATATTGAAATAGCCGAAGCTGATATAGGTATTAAGTTTGAAGAGGTCACCAAAGCTATATTTGAAGAGCTTGGCTTAACAGTTGACGAAGACTTGCGCCGCGACATTAATACCGCCAAAGACAAAGCTGACATCCTGCTGTCATTGAGTGAAGACGATATTATTATTGGCGAAGCGAAAACCTCAAAGAAAGGGGACTTTGCGAAGTACTCAACGACCTCCCGCCAAGTGAAAGCTTATGTCACACGCTGTGAAGGTGCCGGTAAGCGAGTCGCGCAAGTGCTCATTGTTGCCCCCAGCTTTTCTAATGACTTTGTTGAGTCTGCTGAAATGGATACCGAAGTGAACATTTCACTGTTGGAAGCCGCTGGCCTGAAGAAAATACTGGAGGCGTATAAGTCGCGCAGGAACCCTAAATTTTCAGCCAAACTGTTTACCAAAGGCGGGCTTTTGAAAGCAGGTTTGATTGCTAAGAATATATAGGAGTGTTTAATGCTTGCTGGGGAGCTTGTGACCTTTCCCCTGAACTAACAC
>NZ_DFTS01000055.1:29632-37798 GCF_002383015.1 Idiomarina sp. UBA4206 | reverse complement strand
CCTCACCCAGCAACAGCAGCTGCTCATGACTGAGATCCGCTTGATCTACCTGCTCTTTGGCGGCGAGCGGGTGATCCTTCGGCATAAGCACCACAAAGGGTTCTTCATACAGCGCTTGGGTCACCACATCCGGCTCCACAAAGGGCAGCGCGACGATAATCACATCCAACTCGCCATTGCGCAGTTTTTTGCGCAGGTTGTGGGTATAGCCCTCCTCCACATAGAGCGGCATTTTGCTCGCCAACTGCTGTAAATGGGGAATAAACTTCGGCAGCAGATAAGGCCCTATAGTAAAAATCGCTCCCACCGATAAGGGACTACTGAGCTGGTCTTTACCGGCGTCGGCTAGGTCTTTAATCGCCGCCGTTTGCTCCAGCACCAAATGCGCCTGCGCCACAATCTGCTCACCCAAAGGGGTTGGCTGCACGCGAGACTTGGTGCGCTCAAACAAGGCTACCCCCAGCACATCCTCCAGTTTTTTGACCGCGATACTCAGGGTGGGCTGGCTCACATAACAGCGATCCGCCGCGCGGCCAAAATGTTGTTCTTGAGCAAGTGTGACTATATAGCGCAACTCGGTAAGGGTCATAATGCAGCTCCATTAGCTTGGCTTTTATGAATAGCCTAAAACTATCAGATATAAGGCATTTATCAAATGACAATTAACCTATCTTCACCAGAAAAATGCCTGATTATCGGCTGTGGCGATATTGGCCAGCGCCTCGCGCAGCAATTGCACCCATTTGGCTATCAAGTCACCGGCCTGCGCCGCTCGGTATGTGATCACTTACCCTACTTACACTATCGCTCAGGTGATGCCACCAATCTCCAGCAGATGCGCTCGCTGTTGGCAGAAGGATTTAACATCATCGTTATCAGCATGACACCCGGGGAACGAAGCGATGCAGGTTATAAACAGGCCTATGTGGATAGCTGCCAAGTGCTTCTGCAGGCCTTGGATTTACAACAACAGAAGCCACGCCTGATCCTGTTTGTCTCCAGCACCGCCGTCTATGGGCAGCAAGATGGCAGCTGGGTAGATGAAACATCGCCCACCGCCCCAGAAGGTTTCAGCGGTAAACGCCTCTTGCAGGCGGAACAGTTGATCGTGCAAAGCGGCTATGCCCATATCATCCTGCGTTTTAGCGGAATTTACGGCCCTGGCAGACGCCGCTTGATCGACCAAGTCGCACAGCAGCGCGCCTCTGCCAGCCCGTATTTCACCAATCGTATTCATGCGGATGACTGCGCGGGTGTGCTGGCTCATTTCATTGAACAGAGCAAACAGCAAACGCTGGATTCGCTTTATCTCGCCAGCGACTCGTCACCCACCCCTATGATAGAGGTGGTGAGTTGGATAGCTGAGCAGCTGGGAGTTGAGGATTTTCTAGCAGTGGATGCAGTTAATGAGCGCGGCAATAAACGGATTAGCAACCAGCGACTACTGGCATCAGGGTATCGCTTTCGCTATCCGGATTTTCGCAGCGGCTATGCAACACTACTTAGCAAACAATAACTGCCCTATTCAGCAGCGATAAAAAAACCCGGCGCGATGGCCGGGTTCTTCAGCAACTATCCAAAGATTAATTGCGTTTTTCGATAGTAGTCACTTTGGTAGAAACCTGACCTACTACACGACGGTTCTGCTCACGACCTGCAGCATTCATGTTGTCAGCAATTGGCTTGGCTTCACCGTAACCAATTGCTTTAACACGATCTGCACCAATGCCGTAGTTAGCAATCAGTGCTGCTTTTACAGCATCAGCACGGCTTTGTGACAACTTTTGGTTGTAAGCTTCAGAACCTTGGCTGTCAGTATGACCTTCAACAGTCACCACAGTATCAGCGTATTGATTCATGAAAGTCGCCAAATTGGCTACTTCACTTTCAAACTCAGGCTTGATAATTGACTTGGCTGAATCGAAGGTGATGTTTAACTTGATCGCTACAGTTTCAGTCAACTTCAACGTACAGCCAACGTCATCTACCTTGTTCACTTTAGGGGTATCTGGGCACTGGTCTTTAGAGTCAAGTACACCGTCACCATCACTGTCCAAGTCTACTGGCGCAGCAGCAACGGGGGCTGGCGCAGGGCTTGAAGTTTTGCCAAATGCGTAACCAATACCTGCAGTTACCGCAAGATCGGTATATTCATTGTCAAGGCTATTGAATGCGCGCACATCAGTGCGGAACTGCCAGTTATCGCCAAGGCTGCGCTTGAGGCCAGCTCCCAAATTGAGCAGCGTGTCGCGCTCTGAGGAAGGTGATGCGGCGTTGAATTCACGTTTTTGATCGCCCACACCAAAGGCAACATAAGGGCGCCATGCGCTCTCAGTGTTGATGTGATACAGCATATCCATGCGGTATTGGGTGCCATCTACGTCAACTGCGCCCGATTGGGTTTCACTGTCCCAACGGCTGGCAACCAGATCCAACATCCAATTTTCAGTCAGGGCAAAACCTACGCCCATACCCCAGTTGTTGGCATCTTCTAAAGGCTCGTCAAAAAAAGTACGACCAACATCAGCGTGAATTTCTACTTTGTGATTATCAGCGCTGGCGCCGGTTGAAATGACAGCCGCAATCGCAGCTGATAAAGCAAGTAAGTGTGTGTGTTTCATAGCCATTTGTTCTCCGTTGAAAATAGCGAGGTTCCAAAGACAATCTGATTCCCTCGATTGATTACATTCTAAAGCTGGTAAAACATAGCGATCATTAACGATCTCAAAATTGATTGCCCACTGAATTCCATTTCATGATTATTTTCAGCTGGTTACATTAACAAACTAAAGCACTTTATGCCAATTTACGGTGTTTTTTTGTACAGCAAATCCCACACGCCATGACCAAGGCGTTCGCCGCGTTTTTCAAACTTGGTAATCGGGCGATAATCTGGCCGTGGGGCATAGCCAGTTTCGGTAAACTCTGTAGTAAACCCTGGCGCAGCACTCATCACCTCTAGCATGTGTTCAGCGTATGCCTGCCAGTCAGTCGCCATGTGGAACATTCCGCCGCCGGCTATCTTAGGGCGGAGTTGCTGAACAAAGGCTGACTGAAGGATGCGGCGCTTGTGATGTTTTTTCTTGTGCCAGGGGTCGGGAAAATAGATCTGCACCCGGTTTAGCGACGCGTCGGGAATACACTGCTGCAAGACTTCCACCGCATCGTCACAATAGGCGCGCAGGTTGTTCAGCCCGGCTTCGCCCATGCCCATCAGCAGGCGGCCAACACCGGGGCGATGCACTTCAACACCGATAAAGTCTTTGTCACTTTCACGCTGCGCCATCTCCAGCAGGGACTGGCCCATACCAAAACCAATCTCAAAAACCAGCGGCGCGCGGCGCCCGAAAACCGCCTCGGGATCAATCATGCCATCGGCAAGCTGCAAGCCCGCGTCTGGCCAATAGCGCTCATAGGCCAATTCCTGACCCTTGGTCATGCGCCCGGTGCGAAGCACAAAACTGCGGATACGCCGCAGCGGACGACGTTCGTCCTTGATGCCGTCCTCAATCATGACAGCCCCTTGATCGTGGCATAGGTCAGACAGGCCCAGCCCGCCAGCAGACACAGCCCGCCAATGGGCGTTATCGCCCCCAGAATTTTGACGCCAGTGAGGGCCAGTGCGTACAGGCTGCCGCTGAAGATCAGGGTGCCCACCAGAAACAGCATCGCGCTGAGCTTCAGACCCTGCGCGCCGCCCACCATCAGTACTGCCACCGCCAGCAGGGCCAGGGTGTGATAAAAGTGATACTGCACAGCCGTTTCATACACGGCCAGCATATCGGCGCTCAGGCGCTGCTTTAAGGCGTGGGCGCCAAAGGCTCCCAGCGCCACGGCGAGAAAACCACTGATCGCCGACGCGGCGAGGAAGAACTGGCCCATAGTTTATTTACCCTTCACAATACGATGGCTGGGTTTGGCTGTACGAGACAGCAAGCCCGGCAGTTTACCAACTCAGGAAAAAGGATTCAGCGCTGATGCGCAGGCAGTCGCGAAGCAAACCCCCAACCGAAGGCAGTATCCGCATCATCGGCGGCGACTGGCGCGGCCGCAAACTCCACTTTCCGATAACCGACGGGCTGCGCCCAACCGGCGACCGGGTGCGCGAAACTCTGTTTAACTGGCTACAGTGGGACATTACCGACGCCCGGGTGCTGGACTTATTTGCCGGCAGTGGCAGCTTAGGCTTTGAAGCGGCATCGCGCGGAGCGGCTCAGGTTACTTTGATAGAAGCGGTAAAGTCCGTCAGCCAGCAGTTACAGAAAAACATTGGCATGTTAAAAGGCCAGAACATTGAAGTTGTTACTCATAACGCACTCGACTGGCTGCAAACTCAGCATAGTGAAGCTTATGACATTGTCTTTATCGATCCGCCGTTTCGTGAAGGACTGGCCGATAAAGCACTGAAACTGCTGGATGAAGGTAAATGGCTGGCCGCCGACAATCAGGTGTATCTGGAAACAGAAAAAGAATGGCCATTGAAATTACCGGCAAACTGGCGTGTGACCAAGGAGAAAACTCACGGGCAAGTTTGCTTTCGCTTACTGACTAAGGACATAGCATGAAAGTTATTATTGTTGCCGGCAAAGTGGTTTTTGCCGTTATTTGGCTGGGTCTTTTTGCTCTGCTTGCAGGGGCAAACGGCGAACTCAGCACCCAGTCCATTGGTTTGCTGAGCTTGTTATTAGCCGTTATGGTTATTACTCACCTGCTGCTGCTTGGTATTTTTGTTGCCACCATGAAAGAGGTCTTTCCCTGGCGCAAAGGCGACAGCTGGCAAATTCTGGCCTTTGGCATTTTCGCCTGGCTGTCTATTCTTCAGCGTCCAAAGCCAGACCAAGGTTCGACACCCCCTCGTCCTTGAGCATCATTTTTAACTGGCTTACCAAAGCCTTGTTTACCGCAGGCTGTTGTTCAAGAAAGTTGAGCATAGCCTGCTGAATAGCAACTTCGTATTCCATTAATTCATGGTTCTGAACGTGTTCTTTTAATTGCTCGGTTCCCACTTCTTCGGCGTCATTGAGTTCGATAAACTTCGCCACACTGGCTTGTGATATTTTTGCCACATCCAGAAAATTAGACGCGTTATCGTCCAGCAGCCCCTGCAACAACGTACTCAACGCTGTGCAAGCATCCATTGCCGGGTAGACACCCAACATATCGTGTCCGTATTCACTCGGGGTTTGCTCGTCGACTTTTTCCTGCCAGCGGGCAAAATTCACTTTGGTTTTCTTCGGGTTGGCCACCCAATCCCAGCAGGCATTTAAGGTGCCATGCAAGGGTTTGCTGTCACCAAAGCCGGTTAACTGATGAAAGAAGTCGTAATTAGGAACCATGCGTTCGCACAAATATAACGCCATAACAATTTGCTGTTCACGCGGCAGTTCGCGTATGCGCTGAAAGGTATCGAGTTGACTCACGTTCCGGCTCCAGACAGTGTATGCTTATCACTGTGTCGTTTTATTCGTTAAGGGTCCGTATTATGCCGAAGTTATCGCTCCCCTGCCATGCCGATGTTGTGCAAGCCCGTCAGAGAATCAATAGCTACACCGTCAAGACGCCTGTACTGACTAACCCTGCTGTAAATCAGCAATTAGGCTGCGAATTATTTTTCAAATGTGAAAATTTACAACGTACCGGGGCTTTTAAGTTCCGTGGTGCCACTAACGCGCTACTTAAACTTAGCCCGGAGCAGCGCCAGCAAGGGGTTATTACGGTGTCTTCGGGCAATCATGGTGCGGCATTAGCTCATGCAGGTAAAGCTTTGGGTGTAAAAGTAAAAGTCGGCGTACCCACTAATGCTCCCGCAATAAAACGGCAAAATATTGAAGCCGGTGGTGCTGAAATTACTGATATTGAACCGGGTATGGCCGCGCGTGAAGCTATTGTTGCCAAGTGGCAAAAAGAAGGCGAAAGTCACTTTATACCGCCTTATGATCATGCCGACATTATTGCCGGTCAGGGCACAGCAACACTTGAGTTACTGGAGCAAACGGACGCACTGGATGCGGTAATAACGCCACTGGGCGGCGGAGGTCTGCTTTCAGGCGCCTGTCTTGCCTGTGACGGTACCGAAATACAAGTGTTCGGAGCGGAGCCGGAATTAGCAAATGACGCTTTCTTGTCATTGAAAGCCGGAGAGCGGCAGTCGGCATTACCTGCGAAAAGCCTGTGCGATGGCCTACTGACTCAAGTTGGCGAATTGCCTTTTGCCATTATTCAGCAACGTATCAGCGATATATTAGTCTTGAAGGATGAAGACACTCTAAGCGCCATGCAGCTGATTTGGCATCATCTGAAAATTATCGTCGAACCGTCTTCTGCTATTGCCTTAGCTGCGGTTATACAAAATAAAGCGCTGTTTGAAGGCAAACGAGTTGGCTTGGTGCTGAGTGGCGGTAACGTTGCGGCACAGCCGGAAGATACAAAGCTGCGCCAATAGTCGATGCTATTTCACAACTTAGGTTGCGAAAATTTGACTGTCGTCGTTGAAGGTTTTGAATTCCAGCGCGTTACCGCAATAATCGTAGAAGAACATGGTGCCCTGCTCACCCGGTTTGCCTTTAAACCGAATATAGGGCTCTATAACAAACTCAATATTCGCGGCTTTTACACGTTCAGCCAGTGCTTCCCAGTCATCGCGCAATAAGACGACGCCAAAGTGCGGAACGGGAACGGAGTGACCATCAACGCCACTGTGATTTTTTACACCAGCAACATCGGGCGCTACATGAGTCACAAACTGGTGACCAAAGAAGTTCCAGTCTATCCATTCGTCACTGCTGCGTCCCTGTGACAGCCCTAGCACATCACCGTAAAACGACCGTGCATTATCGAGAGAGCTGACAGGAATGGCTAAATGAAAGGGCCGTACATTGGTTGTATCTGACATACTGCTAATTTGCCTTCACTCTTAATGACTAAATTAATGACTGAGTTTTGCCGCAATGTTTTGTGGTGAGCTGGTTTGCGGCGAACGGCGCCACATTCTGACACCAATAGCGAACACTAAAAGCGCCCAGTTTACCGGAGGAATAAAACCCGCGGTTAAAACCGCCAACAAATTCCACAGTGGCTTTTTCTGATGCTGGCCCACTAAAGTGTAAAACAATAGAGCGGCTACGAGTCCTTGGAGTACCATGAGGCTCAATAGCATAAGTCTTTCCTTCTCGTTATTTATGCAACGCTTTTGCGTTTTTATTTTTGTTTTCGATCAGTTTTTACTGATAGGTAAAGACTACTGAATTATGACGAAAGTGTAAAACTTTGTATAAATATTTGAATTTAAAAACAAAAAACCGACCAAAAGGCCGGTTTTTTATATTAAGCGTTATATTTTTAATCGTTGGTGGCGATTAAAATGCGTTTAGCGCCTTGTCTAAATCGGCTTTCAGATCATCAAGATCTTCAATACCAACCGATACGCGAACAAAGTTATCCAGAATGCCTAACTTCTCGCGGTTTTCTTTTGGCACTGACGCGTGCGTCATAATAGCCGGATGCTCAATGAGCGACTCAACGCCACCTAAGCTTTCCGCCAAGGCGAACACTTCTACCGACTCCAGGAATTTGCGCGCCGCTTCTAAATCGCCTTTCAGCAGAATAGAAATCATGCCGCCAAAGCCCTGCATCTGCTTTTTAGCCAACTCGTGCTGCGGGTGGCTTTCAAGCCCCGGGTAAATCACTTTTTCCACTTTAGGGTGTTGCTCAAGCCACTTGGCCAGTTCCATTGCCGCTTCGTTGTGGTGACGCATACGCAATGCCAGCGTTTTCACGCCTCGCAACGCCAGGTAAGAGTCAAACGGACCGGCAATAGCACCTGCAGAGTTCTGTAAGAACAGCATGCGCTCAACCAGGTCGTCATTGTCGCCAACAACGGCAATACCGCCAACCATGTCTGAATGACCATTTAAGTATTTGGTGGCCGAATGCATAACCATGTCTGCGCCCATTTCCAGCGGACGCTGGTTAAATGGCGTAGCGAAGGTGTTGTCCACCACCACAATAATGTCCGGGTTCTTTTTCTTCGCCAGTTTAACGATGGCTTCAATATCAACCAACTTCAGCATCGGGTTGCTTGGTGTTTCCACCCAGATCATGCGGGTGTTGTCCTGAATGCTGGCTTCCACTGCGCTTAAGTCAGCTAAATCCACATAAGAGAATTTC
>NZ_DFTS01000055.1:26112-29562 GCF_002383015.1 Idiomarina sp. UBA4206 | reverse complement strand
CACATAAGAGAATTTCAGGCCAGCAGAACGTCCGCGCACTTTATCGAATAAGCGGAAGCTGCCGCCGTATAAGTCGTCCATAGCAACGATGTGATCGCCGCTGTCTAATAACTCCAGAATGGTCGAGGTTGCCGCCATACCCGAGGCAAAAGCCAAACCTTGCTTACCGCCCTCTAAAGAAGCAACAGAACGCTCCCAGGCAAAACGCGTTGGGTTATGTGAACGCGAATATTCAAAACCTTTGTGCTGACCCGGGCTTTCCTGTGCGTAGGTTGAGCTGGTGAAAATTGGCGGCATAACCGCGCCTGTTACCGGCTCAGGAGACTGCCCGCCATGAATGGCGCGCGTCGCGAATTTCATTGTTTTTTCATTTGCCATGATTCAGGTTCCTTAATTTACAACAAGGGTTACAGCAAGTTTTGAGAACGCATCCAGTCGTCGTTGAACAGCTTGGACAGATAACGATTACCTGTATCACAAGCTAAAGTCACAACGCGCTTTGGTTCGGTTTGTTGTTGGCAATAGCGCAGCGCCGCGGCAATTAAATAGCCACTGGATGAACCGACCATCACACCTTCTTTTTCCAGTACCTTACGCGCGGTTTGCATACCTTCTTTATCAGAGATAGCAAACGCCGTATTAGCCAATTTCAGATCACAAATAGTTGGGATAAAGTCTTCCCCAATACCTTCGGCAAGCCAGCTACCCGCTTCCACTTCTTCGTTACGGTTAACCAAAGGCTCTAAAATTGAGCCTGCCGGGTCTGCAAGCACCAGGTCCACTCCGCTGTTTTGCTCGCGTAAATAACGCCCAACACCGGTCAAGGTACCACCTGAACCAACACCACAGACAAACGCATCCAGTTTACCGTCCATTTGTTTCCAGATTTCCGGGCCGGTCGTTTTGTAATGTGCATCGACATTTGCCGGGTTTTCAAATTGGTTTACATAGTAGTAACCGTTTTCTTCAGCCATACGTGCTGCCATGTCCTGATAATACTCAGGGTGGCCTTTTTGCACATCTGAGCGAGTCTGTACCACTTCAGCACCCATAGCGCGCAGATTGTTCACTTTTTCCTGGCTCATTTTGTCCGGCATAACAATTTTCAACGGATAGCCTTTGCCAGCCGCCACTAACGCCAAACCCAACCCCGTATTACCAGCCGTTGCTTCAATAATGGTGTCGCCCGGCTTCAGCTTGCCTTGCTTTTCTGCTTGCTCAACCATCTCTACCGCAATACGGTCTTTAATGGAGCCGCCAGGATTCTGCAGCTCGAGTTTCAAATACAGCTCACACGGGCCGGTATCCATATTGGTGACTTTCACCATTGGCGTGTTACCGACCATTTCTATTACATTATTAAAAACTTTCATATGGGCTCGCTTTGTTGTCGAGTGTCTGGTTCAATATCGGGTCATTATCCCTTGACTGAGCTCGCTAAACAACCTTGCGCTTAGAACCGGATGATAGTTGTTATAACTAACCCCAAAATGAGGCTGTTATGCTGGATTTACGCAGTGATACCGTAACCCTTCCAAGCACCGCAATGCGCGCCGCAATTGCCGATGCCAAAGTCGGTGATGATGTTTATGGTGAAGACCCGTCAATTAACGCACTGGAAAAGCGAGTAGCAGAGTTGCTGGGTAAAGAAGACGCTTTGCTATGCAGCTCAGGTACCCAAAGTAACTTACTGGGGTTAATGAGCCACTGCCGTAATGGCGAAGAGTACATTGTGGGTCAGGAATATCACACTTACCGGTACGAAGCTGGCGGTGCTGCAGTTTTAGGCAGCATAGTGCCACAAACCATTGAGGTAGAAGCCGACGGAACCTTGTCACTCGACACCATTAAACAACGGATAAAACCTAACGATCCGCACTTTCCTATTACCCGGTTGCTGGCTTTTGAAAATACCCACGGCGGGCAACTGATTGACCAGGCTTATTTTGATAAAGCCCGAATTCTGGCGGACCAGAATGGTTTGTCGATGCATTTAGACGGCGCGCGTTTACCAAATGCTGCCATTGCCAGCGGCCGCAGTATGGCGGAACTGGCTTCACCGTTCGACAGCGTGTCTCTGTGCTGTTCAAAAGGGTTAGGCGCACCTATCGGTTCGTTGCTGGCCGGTTCAAAAGAACTGATTGCCCGCGCACGTCGTTGGCGCAAAATGGTCGGTGGCGGTATGCGCCAGGCAGGGTTTGTTGCCGTAGCCATTGATTACGCATTAACGCATCAGTTTGAGCGCATTCAGGACGACCACGACAATGCAGAGTGGCTGTTCGAGCAGCTTTCTGAGTTGCTGGCAAACACCGAGGCTAAAGTTCGCTATTCCGGCACCAACATGACCTTTGTTGAGCTACCCGACAGTTTGCCAGCAGACAGCTTACGGGAGCTTATGGCAGAGCATGATATTAAATTACCCGGCGGACAAAAACTGCGCCTTGTCTGCCATTTGGATGTTAGCCGTAAACAGCTTGAGCACTTTGTTGAACTGTTTAAGCGGTGGCTGAACGACGGGCGCTGAGGTTGCCTACGGCGCTACAGACTCTGCACTTGGTCTATGAGCCGGTCGAGTGCTCGGTAGTTGAGGGCTTCGGCCAGATGTTGCTGTTCTATGACTTCGCTGTCGGCTAAGTCAGCGATGGTTCGGGCTAAACGAAGGGTTCGGTGATAGGCCCGATGGGACAACTTCATTTTTTCTGAGGCTGTTGCTAAAAACGCTTCCGTTTTCTCTGACAGCTCACATATTTGCTTCAACGCTTTGGGTTTTATCTCGCTGTTCAGGCAGCCCTGTCGCCTAATTTGGCGCAGCCGGGCTTTTTCGACTAAGTTTTTTGCTTGTGATGTGGTCATGGGTTGGTTGTTCTGCTTAGTAGCGCCGTTTAAACTCATAGACTCTGTTTCTCGGGGCACCATCACCTGGATATCGATGCGATCAAGCAACGGTCCGGACAGCTTGCTTAAGTATTTTAAGATTTGGTCCGGGGTGGAACGACAATTAGCCAGTGAGCCATCAAACTGACCACAAGGCGATGGGTTCAATGCGCAGACCAGCTGAAAATTAGCCGGGAATTTGACGTTGTAGCCCGCTCGACTAATCGTTATTTCACCACTTTCGAGTGGCTCTCGTAAGCAATCCAGTACATGCCGGCTGAACTCAGAAAATTCATCAAGAAAAAGCAAAGCATTATTTGCTAATGATATCTCTCCGGGGCGAACAGAATTACCTGTTCCCCCACCGACCAATGCCGCCGAAGTGCAGGTATGGTGTGGGCTCCGCAGCTCTCGTCGGGTCAAAGATTCCGCATGATGATAGTCAAAAGACACTGACTTAACCGCTGCAATTTCCATAGCTTCCTGCTCGGTCAGTGGCGGTAATATGCCATTAAGCCTCTGCGCCAACATGGTTTTGCCCGTGCCTGGCGGGCCGACGAACAACAAGTGATGCCT
>NZ_DFTS01000055.1:24761-26033 GCF_002383015.1 Idiomarina sp. UBA4206 | reverse complement strand
CCCGCCGCTGACAACAGCAAAGCTCGTTTTGCCTGCTCCTGCCCCACGACGTCAGCTAAGTCACCTTCATCAATCGCACTCTGCTGAGTCCAGTCTATTGGTTTGGATTCTCTGAGCGGTTCATGCTCATGTAGGTGCTCATACACACTGACCAAGTCCGCCGCTAACCAGCTTTTTTGTTCGCGTACTAACCCCGCCTCCTGCTCGTTAGCTATAGGCACAAAGGCCTGTCGTTTTTTCTTACGGCAAGCTAACAGTGCAGGAATGAGTCCATTCACAGCTCGCAGTTCCCCCGTCAAGGCTAACTCCCCGTAAAACTCCGCCTGCTCCAGAAGAGTATCCGGTATTTGTCCTGACGCAGCCAATATACCCACGGCTATAGCTAAGTCATACCGGGCACCGGTTTTGGGGATATCGGCCGGAGCCAAATTCACCGTAATACGTGTGGCCGGAGGGTACTCAAACCCTGCTTTCATTAAGGCGGTTTTGACCCGGTCGCGAGCCTCCTTAACCGTAGTTGCCGGCATGCCGACCATAGTGAATCCTGGCATTCCCCTCGCCAGATCCACTTCAACCCGAATTTCCGGCGCATGAATACCTATCAGTGCCCGGGTGTACACTCGCGCTAACGCCATCTGTCTCTCCATGACTGAACAACGACCTAACTATAAGCAGCGGGTAAGTCCTTGTCTGTAAGCTAAACACTTCAAGCAATGACCGATATCATTCCTTCTCTCACTTGCTTTTATACCCACTTCTGTCATCATCTTGCCCTAATTAAGAACAAACCGAATAACCAAAGGTCAGTAAAAAGCATGTTCCACCAACTGAACCAACAGTGTCGAAAAGGTCGGTATATAGCACCATTGCTATTACTGGTTTTTATGCTGTGTTGGGGGCAAAACTTTGGTTGGCTGGAAGGCTGTCCTAAGCATCAGGGCGCGCCAGCGGCTGAGCAGCTCGCAGGAAGCCATGCGGACCTGGGAGCAAAACACGAAAGCGCCAAAGCCGACTGCGACAAAACGGCGCATTTATTACAACAATTTCAGTCCGACATAACCTACGCGGCGCTGTCCTTCTTTATTCTTTTAACTTTGGCGTTGAAAGCTACAGCTCAAGAGCACGTAGCCCCAACACTTTTTCTTTTTTCCTGTAAAAGGCGACCCCACGCCGTATTTTGTTGCTTTCTGGAGTAGCGCTTCCAACGGATTCTCATCGTTGGAATACTAACTTCAGGAGTAATGTATGAATAAAATTTTACCGTTATGGCTC
>NZ_DFTS01000055.1:22570-24571 GCF_002383015.1 Idiomarina sp. UBA4206 | reverse complement strand
TAGCGGAAACACCGTCTACTGGCTGGCTCAGTCATGAAGACCATCCGCCGGTGTCGGTAAAGCTGGAACTGACTGGTCACTATGAGGCAGAGCGCAACCTACTACCCGCTCTGCTGCATGTTGAGCTGGATGAGGGCTGGAAAACCTACTGGCGTTCGCCGGGGGAAGGCGGCATACCGCCAACTTTCGACGGGTCGAAGTCAGCTAATATTAAAAATATCGAGTGGCACTGGCCGGTGCCCTCGCGCTACAGCATTCAGGGCATTGATACCGTGGGGTATCAGGGGTCGTTGACCTTTCCGTTAATGATACAGCTAAGCCCGGATGCCAGGCAGGCACACATTAGCGGTACGCTGACTATGTCGTCCTGTACCACCGTTTGTGTGTTAACGGACTACCCAATTGACTTGCACGTTGACCTGGACACCCTGACCGTCGACAGTGATCGTGCCTTTGCCTTTAATCAGGCCATGGGCAAAGTGCCCAGGGAATACGACAGCAATAACGTGAAGCGGGCTATTTGGTCCGACGCCAACCAGCGCGTTCAACTGACCATAGAGCGTGACAACGGCTGGCAAGATCCTCAACTGTTTATACACAGCAACGACGAAGCTCTGGCCGATGCAGAGTTTTCATCACCGAATATTCAGGTGGAAGGAAATACGCTCACGGCGAATATTGAGGTTAGCCACTGGCTGGAACTACCGGACCTTAGCGGCGCTGAACTCATCACTACGGTCAGTGATGAAAAGTTTGCCGCTGAATATAACGTTCAGCTAACCGCAGGCACTATTGCAAATAACGCACCTCCGCTGTGGGCCATTTTATTGATGGCGTTAGCGGGTGGGCTTATTTTGAACATTATGCCCTGCGTGTTGCCGGTATTAGGCCTGAAAGTTCAAAGCCTTATGTTGTCTGGTGCACAACAGCCGAAGGTGGTGCGTAAGCAGTTTTTTGCGTCATCACTGGGTATTATCAGCTCGTTTCTGATCATTGCCCTGGGGCTGATGGTTCTTCGCTGGTCAGGCGGTTCTGTCGGCTGGGGAATTCAGTTTCAAAACCATTATTTCATTGCCGTACTGGTTGCTATTACCTGGCTATTCGCATTGAACTTAATGGGCGCCTTTGAGTTTAAATTGCCGTCTTCTTTGAGTACCAGTGCTGCAGCCGCCGGCGATAACAGCTACAAAGGGAATTTCCTGCAAGGCATGCTGGCCACGGTATTGGCTACACCTTGTACAGCGCCCTTTTTAGGTACCGCGGTAGCCTTTGCATTAGCCGCCGAATCCTCGGTTATTCTGCTGGTTTTTGCCGCTCTTGGCATTGGCATGGCGCTGCCCTGGTTACTCATAGCCGTGTTCCCGAAAACCGCAAAATTACTGCCCAAGCCCGGTCGCTGGATGCAATGGGTGAAACCCGTTTTCGCCATTATGATGCTGGCAACCACGGTCTGGCTGACAACCTTGCTGAAAAACTTTATCAGCAACGAGTTATTCCTGGCGCTAACTGTCGGTTTATCGGTTCTGACATTGGTGATTATTGGTAAAGTGCATGGCCGTAAGGCGCTGTTTTTATCCATTGGTGGCTTTTTGGTATTAGCTGCCGTTGTCGGTACGACGTTAATTCTTACCGCAGACCGTTGGGTCAACAAACTACCGCAGGACCACCAATGGCAGCCACTAACCCAGCAGCGTATTGATGAAGCCGTTGCCAATGGCCAAACCGTGTTTGTGGATGTGACCGCAGACTGGTGTATCACCTGCCAGGCCAACAAAGCGGGCGTGTTACTGCAAGACCCGGTATTTACAGCCTTAGGTGAGAAGCACGTCACCCGCCTGCGCGGCGACTGGACCAAAGCCAACGAGAGCGTCACCCAATACTTAAAGGCCAACAATACCTTTGGTGTGCCCTTTAACAAAGTCTACGGACCCGGCGCTCCGGACGGTATAACCCTGCCCGTAGTACTCAGTAAAGACAAAGTCATGGACGCGCTGGAGGATG
>NZ_DFTS01000055.1:22111-22513 GCF_002383015.1 Idiomarina sp. UBA4206 | reverse complement strand
GCTGGAGGATGCTCGTGAGCAATAACAAAGCGAAACCGTCGTGGGCAAAGCGGCTACGAACCGCAGCGCTTTATATTGTGCTGTTCTCGGTAGTGGCGTTCGTGGTCGACGCCTTTCGTAATAGTGACGTGCCGGAGTCTGTGCCGGCCGAGCTGTCGTCATTAACAGACATAAACGGCGAGCAATATAACTTACGCGAAATGAGCAAGGACAGCCCCGTTGTACTGTATTTTTGGGCAACCTGGTGTCCTGTTTGCCCGGCGGTCTCTCCTACGGTTGATTACGTTGGTAGCCACTACCCGACCATTAGCGTGGCATTGCGCTCTGGCGACAACGACAAACTGACGCGCTACGCGCAGGCGAAAGGGTATGAGTTTCCTATTGTTAACGACAACCTCAACC
>NZ_DFTS01000055.1:20069-22020 GCF_002383015.1 Idiomarina sp. UBA4206 | reverse complement strand
ACCTCAACCGCGTATCAAACGGCTGGCAGGTATCTGCCACGCCAACCATCATCATTATTGAAAACGGTGACATTGTTTCAGCGACAACCGGAGTCACAACGCCTCCGGGTTTGTTTATTCGGCTTTGGTTTCACCAGTTTTTTTGAAGTAGGAAAGTAGTATGAATTTTATCTATAAAACGTTTTTCATCGTTGCTTTTATCTTTAGCAGCAACGTATTTGCGCAAGATTTAAACCCGCAACAAGAAGAAGACTTGGAAAAAGTCGAACAGCTATTGCGTGAAAACCCACAGCTAATTTCAAACATTCACAGGGGCTTGCAACGCTTTTTAGAACAGCAAAGTGAGCAAAAAAACGCCTTCGCTAACCATCAGGAGTGGCTGTATCAGTCGGCGGCACATCCAATTTTAGGTGACAAAGATGCGCCGCATAAAATCGTTGTATTTACCGACTACAACTGCCCGTTTTGCAAGAAGTTAGAGCCTGGCCTTCATAAACTGATTGAGGAATACCCGTCTATTCAGGTCGTGAACATTTTCGTGCCTTTACGCCAACAGCAGGTCGATGGGCTCAAAACCAATTCCGCACTTTATGGACTGAACCTGTGGCGCAATGACTCTAAAGCATTCTTTGAAGCCCACAACTTAATGATGAAAAAGTCAGGCATGCACACCGCTGATTCACTGCAAAGTGTTGCGCAAGTCACGAGTACCGAGGCCTTTTTGTCACCGTCCGGCGAGAGCGAGGCGGTTATTCGCAAAAATATGTCGGCGTTTCGCGACTTGGGCTTTCGCGGCACACCGACTATTATCATTGGCCAGCAGGTAACGCCTGGTTACATCCCTTATGGCAAGCTGGAAACCATAGCTACCGAGCAGTTTGAACTAGATTAACTGAGAAATAGATAGGGAGCTTGCTACAAGCTCCCTTCTTTAAAGGATTACTTGATAAAGGCTTCGGCTCGTACTAACATTTGTGAGTACACATTTAGAAGAGAACCATCATGGAAACAAGAATTCAGTTTCGTATCGATGAACAAACAAAGCACTTAGCGCAGCAGCAGGCTGAGAGTGAAGGTCGGACTTTGAGTGACGCGTGTCGGCAACTTGCCGAGCAGCTAGCATCGGAGCGTCGAAAACAGCTATCGCAGAACAGCTGGCTTGCAGAACAAGTGAATCAGGCATTCCAGAAATTGGAATCTGGCCAGTCTGAGTTCATGGATAACGAACAGGCAAAAAGCCGTATGGAAAAATTTAAAGCTCAATTTCGAAAATAAGGCGTGCAAATGATTTATTGGGAAGAGGATGCCCTGAAAGACAGAGAAAGGATTTTCGAGTTTCTTTACAATTTTAACCCTATAGTGGCAGAACAAACCGATTCACTGATACAAAGCAAAGTCGAAACATTGCTTGAGCAGCCCTATATTGGCGTTAAACGCGAGAATATAAAGGGAAGGCTTTTAATCCTCCCCGATATTTCAATGCTTGTCCCTTACTATATCGACGGAACCAACATACGAGTTTTGCGCGTGCTGCATGAGAAGCAGCAGTTTCCATTTACGTAGGCGTCTTACCAATAGTTTTCCGAAGTCACATTACCGGGCTTGCGGCGGGTGTTCTTAGCAAGCCCCAGTTCCGCCAGCGCGGCACGTGACTCTTTTATCATGTCAGGGTTACCGCAAAGCATCACCTGCGCGCGGGTATCCAACGGTGTGTCGAGTGCATCACTTAATTGACCCGAGCTAATCAGTTCTGGAATCCGTGCAGATAGAGCTCCGGGAATGTTTTCACGGGTAATCACCGGCTGATAACCCAGCTGCCCGGGGTATTCTTGTTGCCACTGCTCTATTTGCCCCTGATAAACCAGGTCTTCTGCCACACGAACACCGTGTACCAGGTTAATGCGTTTGAATCGTTCCCATGGCTTTTCGGTTCTCAGCATAGAAATAAACG
>NZ_DFTS01000055.1:16832-19995 GCF_002383015.1 Idiomarina sp. UBA4206 | reverse complement strand
GGTTGAGAGCATCCACAAGCTGTCGCCGTCCGGTACTTCGTCCAGTGTGAAAAAGCCACCGGCGGGCTGGGTAATGTCCACACTGTCGCCCGGCTGCAACTGAGCTAGCTTGGTGCTGACCTCGCCGTCTTCCACTTCGGCTATGACAAAATCCAGTATGGCTTCGCCCGGCGCACTGGCCAGCGAGTAGGCACGCAATAGCTGCTCACCACCTACATTCAGGCCTAAACGGACAAACTGCCCTGCCTTAAAGTCAAACGGCTCGGCCACAACTCTCAAACTGAAAACGCCAGAACTCCAACGGTAATTCTCGACAACTTTTCCACTAATCCATTGGATCATACGGCTGACTTAGTCCTTGTTTTGGTTCTTGGTCGCTTCCAGTTCTTTTTCTAACAGCTCAACGCGCTCACGCAGGCGCAGTAACATTTGCTGCTGTACATCCAGCTCTTCGCGGGTCACTAAGTCGAGCTTTGACAGCTGTGACTGCAGGGTTTGTTTAACACGTTGCTCCATATTACCGGCCAGTTCTTTAACACCGGCTGGCATACTGTCGTTAATTTGGCGAGCAATATTCTCTATTGTTTTGTTGTCCATAAGTCTCTCTTTGTGTAAATCGTTGCTTATTCATTTAGCTTAGCAGGAGATTCAGGTAAAATCCGAGCTTCTTATCGGCTTTTTCACGAATCAGGAACTCTACGGCGCCCATGCTGAACGATCGCCAGAACCAGGCTGTACATTATACTCAAGGACCTTTATTGGTACTGGCCGGTGCCGGTAGCGGTAAAACCCGGGTTATTACCGAGAAAATTGCCTACCTTATTCGTCAGCAAGTTTACACGGCACGCCAAATTGGCGCGGTGACTTTTACCAATAAAGCCGCCAAAGAGATGAAAGAGCGTATTGCGCAAACCTTGCCGAAAGCGCAGCTGCGCGGTTTAACCGTGTGTACCTTTCATACTCTGGGCCTGAACATTATCCGCCGCGAACTCAGCACACTAGGGTTTAAACCCGGTTTTTCGTTATTTGACGACCAGGACACCTACGCCCTGCTTAACGCCCTTACTGAAGATGTATTTGAGGGCGACAAAGCGTTGATTCAAGCCTGTCAGCACCAGATAGGCCACTGGAAAAACGCCATGCTCTCGCCCGAGCAGGCTTTACAGAAAGCTGGGAACGATCAGGAAAATGCCTTTGCTCAGGTTTATCAGCAATACCAAAATAACCTGAGCGCCTGTAATGCCGTCGACTTTGACGACCTGATTCGTCTGCCAACCTTATTGCTGGCAACCAACGAAAACGTCCGCGCGCGCTGGCAGAAAAAGTTTCAGTACCTATTGGTGGACGAGTATCAGGATACCAACACCAGTCAATACCAGCTGGTTAAATTACTGGTGGGCGAGCGTGCCCGTTTTACCGTAGTGGGTGACGACGACCAGTCCATTTACTCTTGGCGGGGAGCGCAGCCAAAGAACCTGGCACTATTAAAACAGGACTTTCCGCAGCTGGAAGTGGTGAAACTGGAACAGAATTATCGGTCCCACGGACGCATTCTGAAGGCGGCGAACATCCTCATTGAAAATAACCCACACGTCTTTGAGAAAAAGCTGTTTTCCGAGATGGAATACGGCGAACCGCTGAGTGTTATCTTTGGCCGAAATGAAGAACACGAAGCAGAACGTGTGGTGGCCGAGATTGTGAAGCACCGTTTTTTACGTAAAACGCCGTATCACCATTTTGCCATTTTATACCGGGGTAACCATCAGTCTCGCTTGTTTGAGAAGGCCCTGATGAACAACCGCATTCCGTATAAAATTACCGGTGGTCAGTCGTTCTTTGCCCGTGCGGAAGTCAAAGATATTATGGCTTACCTGCGGTTGTTGGTGAATCCAACCGACGACACCGCCTTTCTGCGTATTATTAACACGCCGCGCCGTGGCATTGGTCCGCAAACCGTTGAGCGTATTGGTCGTTTGTCGCAGGAGTTAGGCTGCAGCTTATTTGAAGCCTGCCAGTCACCACATTTAAAAACGCAGCTTAGCACCGGTATTTTTCAGCATGTGGACGTGTTCCGTAATATGATAGATACCCTTGCCCGCGAGGCTGATCATCAGGAAGATGCCAGCGATGCGGTGCGACAGTTGCTCAGCGAAATTGGTTACGAGGACTGGTTGTTTGAACAAAGCCCCAGTGCAAAAGCTGCGGAAATGCGCATTAAGAATGTGTACGAACTGCATCGCTGGGTGTCCGATATGCTAAAAGGCGATGCCGAACATGAGCCCATGTCACTCGACCAGGTCGTCAGCCGTTTATCTCTGCGCGATATGATGTCCCGCAACGAAGATGATGAGCAGTTTGAGCAGGTGCAGTTAATGACTCTGCATGCGTCCAAAGGTCTGGAAANNCGTATTCTTAGTGGGCATGGAAGAAGGCTTACTGCCGCACCAAAGCAGTATTGATGAAAACAACATTGAAGAGGAACGCCGCCTGGCTTACGTTGGAATAACCCGGGCACAACATAAGTTAGTCTTCACTATGGCGAAAGAACGCCGTCAGTTTGGTGAAAAACTTGAACCCCAGCCCAGTCGCTTCCTTCTGGAATTACCGCAGGACGATTTAGAGTGGGAACATCGCAAACAAAAATCAGATGAAGAGCGGGAAGAACAAAGAAGTCAGGGGCTGGAAATGCTGAAGAATGCGCTGAAGTAGCGCCAGCAGTCACGCGCACACGAAACTGGAGTCGTCGTCTTTAACGATACGGCTTTCATAGTTTTGGTCAATAAAACTCCCCTGACCAATAGTGACGCCCTGTTTTTCAACGTCGTCCTTTTGTGTTTCAGTCTCTAAACCGTCTGCATAAACTTCAATATTCAGTTCATGACACAGCGTAACTATGTGCTTAAGCATGGCCTGAGCACGGTTATTGCTGCTTAGCCGGGCAATATAATGATGATCCAGCTTTAATACCGTAAACGGGAAGTTATACAAGAACTGCAACGGCCCGGAGCCACTACCAAAGTTGTCGATAACCAGTGTAAAGCCAAATTCCGACAGCCGCCTGAGACTTGCTAGCACCCGTCGGCCATCTTTAACCAGATCAGTTTCATCAAACTCTAGCGCAATATTTTCCGGCTTGGCGCCGCTGTCCATAACGATATTAACC
>NZ_DFTS01000055.1:11351-16739 GCF_002383015.1 Idiomarina sp. UBA4206 | reverse complement strand
ATATTAACCAGCTCATTCAGGTGGCTGGCTTTTAACAGGTGCCTAACCGATAAATTAAGATGCAATGACGTTTCTCTGCTGACCTTATTTTCAACCAACCAGCGACTGGCGGTACGTAAAACAAACCTGTCGAGCTTAACAATAAGCCCCGTCCGCTCAGCAAGAGGCAGAAGCTCCTCGCTGTCGAAACTGTAACGGGGATCATCCCATACTAACTTTGCTTCTACCGCTTTCACATCGCCTGTTTTTAAATCAACGATTGGTTGATAGCTAACAGCAAAGTCCTTGTCGACTTTCGCGTGTCTCAACGCCGTTTCTTTGCGTACACTGTCGACAAGCGTTTCATGCATACTGTCGTCGAATAATACGTAACGGCCCCGCCCCATGCCTTTAGCCTGATACATAGCAGCGTCTGCGTCACGCAGGAGACGTTCAGCCGAGTCCGTCTCTTCAAGACACTCAGCAATACCAATACTGGCACCGGAGTAATGTTCCTGCCCATTCAGCTGAAACGGCTCACTCATTTGTTGGATCATTCGCTTGGCAACGTCTTTCGCGTCATCAATGCTGGTAATGGTATCCAGTAAGATAACGAACTCATCACCGCCCAAACGCGCAACCATGTCGTTGTCACGCACACAGTCGCCAATACGCTTACTCACTTCCAGCAAAAATTCGTCACCAGCAGAGTGACCAAGGGTATCGTTAATGTTTTTAAAACGGTCAAGGTCGACAAACAATACCGCAAAATGATGTTCAGGATGGCGGCGCTTATGCGCTACAGCCTGCTGCAGGCGCTCATTAAACAAAATCCGGTTGGGTAACCCGGTCAGGTTATCGTGATGTGCAGCGTGGAATAAGTTGGACTCTGTTTTCTTTCGACGCTCAATTTCTGATACAAGCTCTTCGGTGCGCTCTGCCACCTTCTTCTCCAGAAACTGGTTCACTCGTTGAATTTCTTCAGCGGAACGCTTTCTGTCGATAGCAACAGCAACGTGCTGCGAAACAAAGTTCAGCAGCTCCAGGTCATCATTTTGATAAAGGAAGTCACCGTCATAAGTCTGCACCGCAATAACACCAAACACCTGACCGTTCATCATTAGCGGACTGCCCAGCCACTGCTTCGCCAGCTTCATGCCGCCATAACCTAATTCAATTTCATTCTTTTTCAGTAACTTCTGCCTGACAGCCGCATTCACAAAAGCCGGCTCCTGCTTTTTAATGACGTACTCAGTCAAACCTTTACCTACGCGACGACGTTCTGCTTTTGCGCCCGTCTCGTCTACGTGATAGGGAAAATGCAGAAACTTTTTATCATCCGACAGCAACGCCACATAAAAGTTATCGGCATGAATGAGTTTGCCAATTTGCCGGTGCAATTGTCGGTAAAACGCATTCATGTCATCAGAGGTATTGGTCAACTCTGAAATTGCGAACAGCACCGAAGTCTGCTGCTCAGCCCTTTCCCGAATGGTGATTTCGCTCATCAGGCTTTCATTGGCATGTCGAAGTTCGGCAGTCTGGTGCTCTATTTCGCTTTGCATTAAATCGCGTTGTTTTAAGCGTTCAAGTGCATTCACTACGTGTTGCGAAACAAAGGTCAACAGGTCTTCGTCAGAGGTATCGTAGCGGACATCGGCACTGTAGCTCTGCACAACCATAACGCCAATAGTAATATCACCACGTTTCAGAGGGACACCCAGCCAGTCCTGGTGTTCGGCTCCCAAACCTTCAATTTCATTGTTATCAATAAGCCGTTGGTAGACTTCAGGTGGGCATAAAAGCGACTGGCCCTTTCTTAAAACGTAGCCAGTTAAACCTTTACTGAGTTGCTCAATTGGAATGCGTTCGAATATCGTGTCTTGATCAATTTCATCAACAAAGTAGACAAAATCGACAAGCTCTTCCTGAGGTTCATAAAGACAGATGTAGAAATTGCGGGCATACATCAGTTCGCCGATGATTTCATGCAGTGACTGGTAAAAGTTATCCATTTCGCGTGCAGAAGCCGCCAGCTCCGAAATTCGAAACAGCGCCTTTTGTACGACTTCAGCCGATCGGTATTTTTGAGTCAACCCTTTTAAACGGGTAATGACCTTTTGCAAGCGTTCATTTTCAGTTTGTAACTCCTGAAGCTGCTCCTTGCTTACCTTACGGTCTGTCATCCAGGTTCACCTTTAAACACTGACACTCCTTGCCGCAAATACACTTTTTTAACACTTGTTAGGTTTAATAACAGTCGTACAGTATAGACCTCTGTCAAAAAATAAAAAAGATTTGTAAAGAAATAATTGGAACGAGGAAATTTCGGGGAAGAAGTTAACGTCAATTGACACGAAAAAAGGCTGCCAATCTGGCAGCCTTTTCAGAACATCTTAAAACTCATGTGTTTTAGATATCTTCAATCATATAGTCGATAGCGGCCTGAATTTCGTCTTCAGAACAGTCGCTACACGTTCCCATGGGCGGCATAGCGTTGTAGCCTTCAACCGCGTGTTTTAATACAGTTTCCATACCTTGGTCTAAACGTGCTTCCCAGTCAGATGCATTGTTCATTTTAGGCGCACCCATAACACCGCTGGTGTGGCAGGCTGTGCAAAACTTATCGTAAACTTGCTGGCCTGACCGTGGACCGCTGCTTTCTTCAGCAGCACTGCTCTCACCAGCCACATAGTGCTTACCTGCTGGCTTAATACGCTCTGCTATCGCTTCGCGTGACATATCATCCTGTACAGATGACGCACTGATGCTTAGCGCAAACAGCATAGAAATAGTGCCCAAAACGCTCTTAACGAAAAATGAATTCATAACTTTCACTGGTTTCTCCTACAAATGGCTGGTGTTCTTGCACGCCCAGTTAGTGGATGCGATTATAACCACAAATGCGCAAAGGATAAACACTTGGCTGAAATTGCTCGCAAAATAGCTTTGCTGGATCTGGATGCTTTCTTTGCTTCGGCCGAAGAATTGCGTGATCCCAGCCTGAAAACACGTCCGTTTGCTGTTGGCGGCGGCGGTGAGCGAGGCGTGGTGGCAACTGCAAATTACCTGGCTCGTCAGTACGGCGTAAAAAGCGCCATGCCGGGCAGTCATGCCCGGCGCCTATGCCCACAATTAACTTTTATACGGCCCGATGGCAATTATTACCGGGAACTATCCAACAAGGTCCTGGATGTTCTGCAGGAACTGACGCCACGCATTGAACCCGCTTCTATCGATGAGTTTTATTTAGACTTAACCCACCTTGAGGGCTTTAAAGGCAGCGCAACCCTGGCAATGAACCATGTTCGCGAACGGATAAAAACGCTTGGAATAACAGGCTCCGCTGGCATTTCCAATCAGAAAATGGTTGCGAAAATTGCCAGCGAAGAGCGTAAGCCCGACGGCCAGTTTGTTGTTCATCCTTCCGAGGTACTGGATTACATTGCTGCCTTAAACCTCAAACAGATCCCCGGTGTAGGCCCGAAAAGCCAGCAGGTACTGACAAATCATGGCCTGACCACAGGTCAAGACATACAACAAATTGAGCTACAACAACTGCAGGCTATTCTTGGGGAAAAGGCAGGGTATGTTTTATTTGAGCGTTGTCATGGTCGTGACCGCCGGGAAGTGGTGACTGAGCGCATTCGAAAAAGCGTGGGCGTTGAGCAAACCTTAACGACAGACATGCGGCTGGAGTCGACGGCACAGGCTTATGTTCAGGACAACTTATTACCTAAGCTGCGGCAACGGATGAAGATATCACATTGGCGGGAACAACCTATTCGCAGTCAAACCCTTAAACTGAAGTTCTCGGACTTTACTCAAACAACGGTCTCGCGCAGTTCTCAGTTTATTTCGCCCAGCTTGTTTTATCAGCTCTTAGATGAAGCCTGGCAGCGCGGTAAAGGGAAAGGTGTGAGGCTGTTGGGGATCAGCGCAACATTGCCTGACCCCAACGAGCAATTACAACTCGAACTTGAGCTGGATTAATCGTCTTTGACGATAACGGTGATTTTTTCTGAAACAACAGCAGGGTTATGCGGCACGTGGTTTTTATCACCTAAAATGAGCTGCAACGTATGTTCACCCGGCTCTAAAGTCACCGTGGTTTCCGTCTGACCGCCACCAAAGTGAATAACATCGCCGCCCATCGGCTTATCCATAGCCGGCAATTCATCTTTATCTATTAGCAAGTGGTGATGCCCGGTATGCTTTACGTCAACACCCGCTGGTGCCACACCCATACCGCTTAAACCAAACTTCACTTTAAAGGTTTTGCCCACGGTCTCACCGTTTTGCGGAGAGATAATGTAAGCCTGGGCTTCTTGTGATGCTTCCGTACGTTCTGCTTCTGCTGCCTGTGCAGTTGCAAGTACCGGGCCGCCTAACATGGCTAAAGCGCCAATCATCCATGCTTTATTCATAAGTTTCTCCAGTTATTGATATCAATCAATTCAGTTTAAACTGTGTCACCAATTGTTCCAAGCGTTCAAATGCCGTATTCAGTTCACGACACGCCTGCTTGGTATTATTTAGATTGCTGACACTCTGATCGTTCATACTACTGATATCCATAATGTCACGATCCAGTGTTTGGATCACTGAAGTCTGTTGTTCCGTTGCTGAAGCCACCGAATCTTTCACATCATCGATATTGACGATAATGCCGTTAATCTCTGACATGTGTTCAGCAGATTCCTCTGCGCTTAGCACACAGGCACTGCTTATTTCCTGACTTTCTTTGATAACTTCAACGACACTGCGCGTACCAGCCCTGACCCGTTCAATCATTGACTCGACTTCGGTAGCCGATGACGATGTCCGCTGCGCCAGGTTACGCACTTCGTCGGCAACGACCGCAAAACCACGACCAGCTTCACCAGCCCTTGCCGCTTCAATCGCCGCGTTAAGTGCCAGCAAGTTGGTTTGCTCGGTAATGCCTTTAATCACTTCAATAATATTTCCAATATTCTGCGTATCTTCATCTAGGGTATGAATGGCCTGGCTGGAGGCATCCATGCGCTCGGACAAGTGCTGAATTTGCTGTCGGTTGTGTTGCAGCGAATCTCTTGCCGATGATGCTTTTGCAGTACCTGAACTGGCCTGCTCAGAGGCTTTTGCAGCATTTTCCGCAATTTCGTGCGCACTGGCGCCAAGCTCATTAATTGCGGTTGCGACAGAGCTAGCTTTACCCGCTTGCTCACTACCAATATCCATAGAGTCATCATTCGCTTTGACCATACTGCGAATGTTGCTTTCCACCTGTTCGGCAGCTGCATTTACCTCAAGTAAGGCTTGCTGAATTTTTTCAATAAACTCATTCATGCGTCGTGAAACCAAACCAAACTCGTCATCTGATTCAACCGGCAGCCGTTGAGTTAAATCACCCTCACCACGGGCCATATG
>NZ_DFTS01000055.1:9053-11264 GCF_002383015.1 Idiomarina sp. UBA4206 | reverse complement strand
GGCAGCCGTTGAGTTAAATCCCCCTCACCACGGGCCATATCAGTAACGGCTTCATTGAGTCTGCGCAAAGGCTTCAGCAGTAAACGCAGTAGCCAGGTGAGTGATACAACAACCGCGACAATACCAATAATCAGATAGATAACAGCGGTCCAGGCAAAGGTCGACACGTTGCTGTAAGCCTTATCACGGTCGATAACGACACCCAGATACCACTCGACGCCCTGAATGCCCTTTATTTTATGAAAAGAAACCAGGCGCTCCGTGTCATTAATGCGGTATTCAGAAAAGTCCGGGCTCAATGACACCGACTGCCCGGCGTAGTCATTCACGGATTTTTCAATCCAGTTTTCATCCGGGTGAACCAGAATATTACGGTCACCACTTACCAGAAAAGCAAAACCCAGGCCCATAAAGTCGATGTCGTTTACAATGTTCGAAATTTCATCCAGCATCATGTCGCCGCCGGCAACACCGACCAGCTGGTTATTCCGACGCATAGGAACGACTGCGGTAATGGTCAATTCGTTGGTTGTAACGTCGATATAAGGCGCGGTATAGGTTGGTTGCCCTTCATCAACCGCTAATTGATACCAGGGGCGGCTGCGGGCATCGTAATCGTCGGGCAAATCAATGCTCGGATCATCCAGCAGGAAGGTCCCGTCAATTAAGCCATAGTAAACATTTTTAAACTTCCCGGCCGCTTTTGACTGTTGCACGCGTTCCAATGAACGGGCAGTGGAATCATCAACGTCATAGGCGTCAGCCGTTGCCTGAACAATGCTCATGCGGTCATTGAACCACTGCGAGATATTGCTTGATACAGAGTCCGATAACGCCTGCATTTGATGCTGCAAGTTACTACGGGTCTGAGTCGACATCTGCAAAAAGTTAGTGAGCGTAAAAACACCCAGCACTAACACCAGTATTAGCGATGCAACAGCCGTCACTTTTTGTGTAAACTTTAATTTTTTCAGCATCTTAAAAGCATCTCTTATTATCGTTCTATTATGAGCATTCTTAGGCGGTCAGTCGCTTTATCGGGCTATCCCACTTGAATGTCCGTTTCCGGGAAGCGGATGTGTCGTTTCCTTGGCGTTGCCAGAAAATAAGCCAATGTTAATGGCCCGACACGTCCGGCAAACATCAGGAACACCAACACCAATTGGCTTGCCGCCGTTACTTCTGCGGTAATTCCCCTGGACAATCCAACAGTTGCCGAAGCCGATAAAACTTCAAAGGTTATATCTATAAACGGCAGCGGATTCAAAATCATTAGGATAAATATACCCAGAAACATCAAAGTTAAGGTAACCAAGGTGACTGCAAGTGCTTTCATCACCAGTTCCTGGGGCACGGTACGGTTCAATAAAGTGACGTGTTCACGGCGACGAAGAAAAGCATAAGTAGCGACCAGCAAAACAATAAAAGTCCCTAACTTTATGCCACCTGCAGTACTCATTGAACCGCCACCAATAAGCATTAACAACATGGTATACACGGCACTGGCGTCTGTCATTGCTCCGGTATCAACCGTATTGAAACCTGCCGAACGAGGGGTGGTTGCCTGAAACCAGGCAGCCATAGCCTGGTCCCCGAAACTTAAGTTAGCGAATGTTGCCGGGTTATTCATTTCCAGCAGCCAAATAATAGCTACCGACAATACATTAATAATTAAGGTCGCCCATAAAATGGCCCGGGTATACACCGAAAATTTATACCAACGGCGTTTTTCGTAGATATTGGTAATCACCGAGAAGCCCAAACCACCAATAACAAACAAAATGCTGATAATAAGGTTCACCGGTACACTACTGGCATAATCCACAATACCGTTAGGAGACAAAACAAACCCGGCGCTGTTAAAGGCAGAAATAGCGTAAAAAATACTTTCAGCAAAGGCATCAATAAAGCCCTTTTCCTGCCACCAGGTGAGCGTCAGGCCTATTATTGCAATGGCTTCAACGATCAAAGCCAAAGAGACAACTGCTTTTGCCGTGCGCCCAATACTGGCGAGACTGGTTTGCTGCATGGCCTCTTTTGCCAGCACCTGATGTTGCATACCGACGTGCCCGCCGATTGAAATGGCGGCCAAAACCGCAAAGGTCATGAAGCCTAAGCCACCCGCCTGGATAAGCAAAGCCAGAATCCCCATTCCAAATGGGGTGTAAGTCGCCCCGGTGTCCACAACAACCAGCCCGGTTACGGTCACAA
>NZ_DFTS01000055.1:6087-8966 GCF_002383015.1 Idiomarina sp. UBA4206 | reverse complement strand
CCGGCGGGCTGGCACTAAAAGCTTTTCGTCTTTTACGTCCAGGGCGACGGTATAGCCAGGCTATTGAAGGGACCCACTGCTTCATGAATCCTCTTTTAACTTAGGAGCCACAGACTTCAATGCCTTTAAACTACCGGCCATAACCAAGGTTTCGTTCCCTTCCAGAGTTACAGATAATGAAGGGGTTACCGTTACATCATCCCGTCTCTTCAATAATAAAACATGAAAAAACTCACTATCATCGGGCATGATATCTTTCAGAGTTTTGCCTTTGAGGTAGTCGCCAATGCCAATTTCGACACAGAACCAATTATGTCCAAGCGACATATATTCATTGACCATTGGGTAGTTCAAAGACTGAGCCACCCGTATTCCCATTTCCTCTTCCGGATGGATAATACGGTTTACGCCCAACTTCGACAGAATTTGATGATGCGATTTTGACGTTGCTTTTGCCCAAATCTGTTTTACACCAATACTTTTCAGGTGCAAAACACATAACAAACTGGCTTGTAAATCTTCTCCAATAGCCACCAAGACCACTTCGCAGTTGGTTAAGTCCAGTTCCTCTAACGCTTTTTCATCAGTCACATCAGCAATGGCGGAGTGCGTTAGCACGTCGGCCATTGCCTCTACAGCTTTCTCATCCGAGTCGACACCAATAACACGATGTCCCATATCCAGCAGTTCCTTCGAGGTTCGGGCACCAAAGCGCCCTAAACCAATGACGCCAAATTCTGCCATGTCAGACTCCTATTGTGCTTTTGCCGGCGCCAGGAACAGCGCATTCATCAGCAAGGTGTTTAAACCGTCCATGTAAGCGCGGTAAGTGGGTTCCTGAGTAAAGCTGATAACCATACCATTACCCGTTGGCTGCCACATTAATAGCGGTTTGTAAGGCAGTTGCTGTGCAATGTCATCCCACAAAAAGCCGCTAGCCAGCATATCGTCCGCACCCGCAAACCAGGCAATATTTCTACCCTGGTTGATATCAATAGGTGTAAACACATCGTTGCCGTTATAAATACTGATAACCTGTGGCTTTACACCGGCACTTAACCAGTGGTCGGTATCCACCTCAGCATTTAGCAGCGCACCGGGCACCCAGTCCGGGTCAGCGCCGTGCGGCTTTATTTCCGTTAAGAACTGCTCGCGGCTTTCAATGACTTTACCGTCCACTTTAGCTTCGTCTTCCGGCTTAGTAACGCCTTCTTCGGGGACTTTGCGCTCAAGTTTAGTGTTTAACACGCCGGCTTCAACGGCCCAGGCAGAGGCGCTGCCTAAGGTTAATAAAACACCGCCGTCTGACACCCACTGCTTAATTTTTTCAACCGCTTTGTCATTTAAGACGTCTGCGTAGCGCCCCTCCGGCAGGATCAGAACATCAAGACCGTCCAAATCAGAACGAAGCAACTGCATAGTACGAATAGCTGTTACCGGATAGCCCATCTGACGCTCAATAACAAAGCGTGTATGGCCCGCATTATAGGCACTGACGGGTTCGTCCCAGGCAATAGCAATGTTTGGCGCTTCCAGCTTACTCACATTATGTGAACCGAAGTTCGGACCAGCGGTCATCCAGCTTGAATCGACGCCTTCAACGGTTGCGCCCGAGGCTTTAGCCAGTTCCTGCAGTTTTGCCTGTAAGCCACCCTGGTTGTCTGCGCGGGTTAAAATGAGCGAACCACTTGGAAAGTCGCCGGCGCTTTCATGGGTAAAGGCTAATTCGCTTTGGCGAACTTCCAGGCCTTCCCGCAAGGCGGCAGTAAGGAAGCGACCCGCATTCATGTCACCCCAGCGAACCAAAAAGGCCACCTTGGCGTCCGGGTTAATGACCTTACCGGGTTCAATGCGCCCTTCTTCAACCGATGCCGTGGCAACATCCGGCAGGTCATCACACTGATGACTGTCAACGTTAAACATTAATGGCAGTGACCAGCCGGTTACATCATAAATTTGGTCCGGCAGGTTGTTGTTTCGGCGTTGTTCCTGCTCCGCCAAAAAGTCATCCGCCATGTCCACTTGCTTATCCATTAAGGTACGTATCATGCGGTGTGCAGGTTGTGCCATATCAATGATGTAAGCGCCGACTTCATAGTCAGTTCCGCACACATCAAAGGCTTCCTCCGCCTGGTTCACATCAGCACCCTGCTCAACCAGCAAGGACGCCAGCTTGCGCGCAGCAGCCGGATCATCTTTGGCGGGCAGAATAATAGAACGGACATCGCCGTCTTCACCGGCTTCAACCGCTGATTTGCGGTATTCCCAGAACTTCTGCAACAAGGCTTCTCGACGCTCGGAAACCGTCTGTATTGTCGAAATAGACGCAATAAAATGCTGTTGAACACCATCGGCGTAGGTCAGCACGTCGCCGTCTTCGCGCTCAAACAAATGTCCACGCGCCGAAGCCATTTCATAAGTCATAGCAACTGAGCCCTGATAAAGCGGCCAACTGGCGCCATACCCCGGGTAAAAGGCATCAAAAATTTCACGGGTAAAGTAATCAAAGCCTTTTTCATCAAACCACTGACCATTATTCTTACCAATCCAGTTCAGCGTTTCCCGCTGCGCTTCGGTTATCAGTGGGTTATAAGGCCGCGCCTCGGGGGTGAAATAGTATGTGGAATCACCGCTCATTTCGTGCAGGTCAACAAACACCAGCGGATAATATTTTAGTAAGGCGTCAATTTGTCCGCTTATTTCAGGCTGCGTCAACGCAATCCAGTCGCGGTTCATATCAAACAGGTAATGGTTAGTGCGCCCGTTCGGCCAGGGTTCGTTATGCTCTGCACTGCGACGATCGCCTGAGTGCTCAAGCCCAACACTCATGTAGTAACGATCCACAAAACGAGCCCGCCCATCGGGGTTTTGCAATGGAT
>NZ_DFTS01000055.1:5489-6024 GCF_002383015.1 Idiomarina sp. UBA4206 | reverse complement strand
GTTTTGCAATGGATCGATAAACACCATGGTGTTGTCCAGCAACTGCTGAGTCTTCTCACGCTGGTCATGCAGTAAATGATAAGCCGTCATCATAGCCGCTTCGGGCGAGGAGATTTCATTGCCGTGAACGCCATAGGACAGCCAGATGCTACCGGGCAATTGGTCAATTAACTGCTCGGCGTCATCGCTGTCGGTTTTACGCGGGTCAGCCAAGGACTGCATTCCCTGCATGAAGCCGTCAAAGTCGGCCATGTTCCTTTCACTGGAAATAACCGCATAATAAAGCGTGCGTCCTTCCCAGCTTTTGCCGTACTCCAGCAGTTTCACCTGTTTCGGATAGGCCTGCTTCAGTGCTTCAAAGTATCGGCTCATATCCGCCGGGCTGGTAATTTTGGTACCCATTGGGTAACCCAGAACCTGCTCGACGGTCACTTCGGAGTCGCTGTAACTGGCTTCAGGGAGTAAGGAGCTTTCGCCGGACAACTGCTGTGCATGGGTGGGTATCACGAACCACGAGGCGGCTACCAGCGCCGCT
>NZ_DFTS01000055.1:0-5473 GCF_002383015.1 Idiomarina sp. UBA4206 | reverse complement strand
CGCTAATTTGAGACTGCGCATCTTCATTCCTGTTGTTTTACACACTGCCGAAACAATGCTTAGGGTTTATTTTTATGTCTCCCTAATGTAAAAGCTTGAACAAGGGAAGTGAAGCTCAATTTAGGCGCTATGAATAAAAAGACTCAAATAATCACTCTAATGGTGGCTTTAACTACCACAATAATTCTGGCCGGCTGTGAAGTGACACCTAATAACGTCAGGCGAGTAGTTACTTCCGGTATCCTCAGCGGAAATGACCCCACAGCGGTTGTTGAGTCGTTAGCTCGTGAGCGTCTCAATAGCTACCGCAGCAACCCCCGTCAGCTTATTAGCGATATTGAAGATCTGCGCAAAGCGCTGCGCGACCTTCGTACCGTTGCCGAAGCCATTTGGGGTGAAGAAAAGGACACGGTTCCCAGCGAGAAAAAGTACGTTAAATACAGCGATAACTTTCATGCCAAAGCCGTTGTTGATTTTGAGCAAGGCCTGCTGACCGTAGCCACTTTGCATGACAGCAACAATCCCGCCGAAACCCGGCAAAAATTGCAGGCGGCGATTGTACGCACGCTGCTGACACCGGCAGATCTCACCGCCGTGGATATATTTACCGATAAAGAGCCGGAAGGTTCAGGAAAGCCCTTTTTACGAGGTCAGGTTGTTGACCAGGACAATGTGGTGGTCGAATACCAGTGGCGAGCAAAGCGTTTTGCTGAGTATTTAGTTAACAACAAGCTTCGTACTCGCCGTGCCAAAGACAACGACGTTTATGAAGTACAAATTGCGCTGGTGGACGATCATAAATCGCTACGCAAACACCAATATTCCGATTACGTGATAGCAGCCGCGAAGCGCTACGATATTGAGCCTGAGCTTATTTACGCCATTATTGAAACCGAAAGCAGCTTCAACCCTTATGCGGTAAGCCATGCCAATGCTTATGGCTTAATGCAGGTGGTGGCAGCTACCGCCGGGCGAGATGTCTTTGAGCGGGTACGTGAAGTTCCCGGCCAACCAACCTCTGAGCAGCTGTTTGACCCCGCCCAGAACATTGATATAGGCAGTGCCTACTTATACATTCTCAACACCCAATATTTAAAAGGCGTACGAAACCCAAGCAGCCGCGAATACGCTATAGTCTCCGCATATAACGGCGGCGCCGGCAATGTACTAAAAACCTTTTCATCCAACCGCAACAGAGCCATACAGATAATGAACCGAAGTCAGCCCGGCGTTATTTACCGGGACTTAACTTCAAAACACCCTTTGGCTGAAAGCCGCCGGTACCTGGAAAAGGTGATGTACTTTAAGCAAAATTACTGACAAGACCCACAGCAAAAATCTTTACCGTGTACCGGTGCTGCCGCTTTCTTCTCGACAAAAAGCACGTTGTTTTCCAGGTAAATATGCTCGCGTAAGTCGTCCTGCAACTCTTTCAGGCCGTTATAAAGCGCAGTCCAGGTGCCACAGGCGCCTTCAGGCAAAGTCAGGTTGTTGGTCAGTTCATCAATTTTATTGATTTCATCTTCGTGCTGCACGTGCTCTTCTTCCATGACTGAAATTGGCCCGCTTGGATAAACTCCGCGCGACAACATTGGGAACAGAATTTGTTCTTCTTTCATCATGTGGCTTTCCAGCTCCTGCAACATATTGTCTAAGTGCTCAGCCAGACCATTAGGCGCTTCGGCATGATCACCGTGAACCTCTTCCACGCGCATAGCTAACTGCTTTAGTTCCGGTAACTGCTCGCGATGACGTTGATGAAAGCGTAAATAGATGTGCTCGATTAATTCCTGTGAGCCAGAATCCTGCCATTTCTGTTCAGCAGCTTGTAAACGTTCATTTAAAGTATTCATGGGGTAACTCCTGTTTGCTAAATTAAAATTTTCAGCCGTTACTTAACGATCTAAACTCTCGCTATGGCTGTTGATTGCAACAAACAGGCCAGCTTCTACCCCATTGTGATTATTGACTCTCCGGGGTGCCAAGGTACTATCAACCCAACCAATAAGGGTCTTTTTAACCTGAGCAGTCAATTTAACCATGTTACAAGAAAGTCTATTAGCAGACCTGCTGACCGAGCAGCCTGCCGCCGTTCGTTTACAGAATTTGGTCAATACCTTACGCCGTCATTTCAACTGTGGGGCGGTGGTGTTACTGAAACTGGATAACGAGGTACTTCAACCCGTCGCTATTCAGGGCCTGGTGCGCGAAGCTCTGGGTCGTCGCTTCGTGGTTGCGCAACACCCACGGCTGGCAGCACTGCTGGCTTCCCGCAGCCCGGTAAGGTTTGAGCATGACTCTTCGTTACCAGACCCTTATGACGGTTTATTAGCGGAGCAGCCGGGTAATGCACTGCCCGTACACGACTGCATGGGAATCAGCTTGTACCTGGAAAACAAATGCTGGGGGGTGCTGACATTAGATGCCTTGCAGCCGGGCACCTTTACCGATGATTCCATACTCGAGCTGCAAAAGTTCAGTTTATTCGTTGAAACAGCGGTGCGTATTGGCCAGCTTGAGCAAAACGTCAGAGCCTTGCGTCAGGGGCAACAACGCGCCATGCCGCAATCCGGAGCGACGGAAACCAACGATTCTGAAATTATTGGTCAGAGCAAAGCCATAGAAGGTGTTCTGAAAGAACTTAGAGTTGTCGCCGGTGCTGACTTACCGGTACTGCTTTTAGGGGAAACCGGCGTCGGTAAAGAACTCTTCGCACGCGAACTTCACTTATTGTCGCAGCGCAGCGATATGCCACTTATTTATGTTAACTGTGCTGCGCTGCCAGAATCCTTAGCTGAAAGTGAGCTCTTTGGTCATGTTAAAGGCGCTTTCTCCGGTGCTACCAGTGACCGTTCCGGGCGCTTTGAGGCGGCTCATGGCGGCACCTTATTTCTGGATGAAGTGGGCGAACTGCCACTGTCGATACAGGCCAAGCTGCTACGGGTTCTGCAAAACGGAGAAATACAGAGACTGGGTTCGGACAAGTATCGTAAAGTAGACGTGCGCCTGATAGCAGCCACCAACCGTAACCTGCGCCAGCAAGTCAGTAATGAAACCTTCCGTGCGGATTTATACCACCGCCTGTCGGTTTACCCGTTACCCATACCTCCTTTGCGTGAGCGCGATGACGATGTGTCGATTCTGGCCGGTCACTTTCTTGAGTTAAACCGCGCGCGCCTGGGGCTTCGTGCTTTACGGTTATCACCGGAAGCGGAACTGGCCATACAGCAGTATCAGTGGCCGGGTAATGTGCGCGAACTGGAGCACGTAATAAGTCGCGCAGCCATTAAGCTGCTGAGCCATGGTGTTGAGAAAACCGATATTGCGACCATTGAGCCGGAAATGTTGGATCTCGACGTTCAGTTACCCATGTCGACCGCTCTGGATTCGGATAAAAACAGCGGCGGAGCCGAGTTGCCAGTGCATAGCGTTTCCATGAAGGAGGCGGTTAGCTACACCCAAAGAAAAATGATTGAAGCGGCTTTGAGTCGGCATAACAACAGCTGGAGTCAAGCTGCTAAAGACCTGCAACTGGACGCCAGTAACCTGCACAAAATGGCAGGCCGGTTGGGAATGAAGTCATGACCCGGGAGTTGTTGATTCGGTTGCTCTGGCGCGCTCTGGCTCTATTTTTTGTGCTACTGGGGCTGATTGGTATTGCCCTGCCGGTAATGCCGACTGTTCCGTTTCTTATTGCCGCGCTCTGGGCTGCCAGCAAGGGTTGGCCTCGTTTGGAGGCCTGGCTGATTAACCACCCAAAATACGGTCCGGATATTAGAGCCTGGCGCGATAATCGCGTCATAAAACGCCGTTCCAAAGTCATAGCCCTGATTATGATGGCAACAGGTTATTTGGTGTTATGGTTATTGGTTCCACAGGTTCCCGTGTGGTTAAAAGGGCTGGTGGGTGTGGTCTTACTCACCGTGGGTTACTGGCTGGCCACTCGCCCTGAATTTGTACCTGAAAATAATGGAAACTCGTTATGAGTAAAACCCTTTCTCATCAGCAGATGCTGAAGTACAACCGGCACATTGCCCTACCGGCTATGGACTTAGAAGGCCAGGAAAGGTTACTAAACGCCCATCTGGTCATCATTGGCCTGGGCGGATTAGGCTGCGCCGTTGCGCCTTATTTAACCGCCGCTGGCGTTGGAAAGATCACCTTAGTCGATGACGATGTAATTGACCGTCATAACCTGCAACGCCAAATTCTGTTCACCGAAAGCAGCGTAGGGAATAACAAAGCAGAGCAAGCTCGCCAGCACCTGATGCAGCTGAATAGCGAGGCTGATATTACATCACTCCCGGTACGGGCAGATGAGGCTTTGCTGGCCAAACTGACAAAAGAAGCCACGCTCATTGTCGATTGCTGCGATAACCTGACGACACGTAACAGCGTTAATAAAGCGTGCCTAAAAAGTAAAACGCCTTTGGTTTCCGGCTCTGCCATTCGTTTTGAGGGCCAGATTGCCAGCTTTTCTATGCAAAACAGTTCGCCCTGCTACGCCTGTTACAGCCAGTTTTTTGGTGAGCAGCAACTCAGTTGTACAGAAGCCGGTGTTTTGTCTCCTTTGGTGGGGGTGGTAGGTACCATGCAGGCTGTCGAAGCAATAAAAATAGCGGCTGGTATTGGCCAGCCGCTGTATTCATCGGTATTGCTTTTTGATGCGCTGCACAGTGACTGGCAGCGGCTCAATATTCAGAAGCACCCGCAGTGCCCACACTGTGCAGACCTTTAACCCGGGTTACCATCAGCACGCGGCGTAGTCAGTACTTTAAAGTAAACCACAACGTAAATACCGTAAGCCAAAGCCCAGGCTAAAGTGCTGAACATGAGCCACTGGCTGGTTAACTCTGGTGCCAGCCACATTAGAAAGACGCGGGTCAGTGCCGCAATTAGCACCAATAAGAATGCGCCGGTCATAATCAGTTTGGGCTGCAATGGACGGCCACTGTGCCCCAGGGATACCCGGGCTATCATGCTCAAAATCATATTACCCATAGCACCAGCGGTCAGAGCGTGCAATGCCAGGCTCTGAGTCAGCTCAAAACCGGCATAGCGCAGTGCAAATAGCGCCAGCCCAACCGGAATAAACCAGTAGGCCAAATGCAGCGACCACAATAAAGGCACCCGCCAGGTCATCCAGATTTTCCAGCGCGCTACCCGTATCGCTGTAGCAACAGCTGAAACGGTAAATAAGAAGACCATCACCTGACTGGGTAAAATGGTGTGCAGATTCAAAAAGTGAACCGCAAAAATAAGCCACAAGCTGCCCAGCGCAATGCGATCAAGCCAGACAATCGGCTGTACTTTCGGTGTCATGGTGCCGTTGGCGGTAAACATGGGCAGTACCCGGCCGCCAATAATTGCCATAAGCAAGGTCACCAGGAACACCGCATTGTAGGCACCAAGAATTTGAATATGGTACTGACCAAAGTGCAAGCCATAATGCACCATGACACCGAAAGTACAG
>NZ_DFTS01000031.1:82464-82661 GCF_002383015.1 Idiomarina sp. UBA4206 | reverse complement strand
AACCATTTTTCGTTGGGGTAGTGTACGAATTCGGCGTTTGCTATTTCTTCGCCAAAGTATTGGTCGTTATAAAAGAAGTTACAGCTTAAACGCTCAATAAACTCGCCCAGAGCAGAGCATAAGGCACTTTCTTTGGTGGCGCCTTTGCCATTGGTAAAGCACATAGGAGAGGCGGCATCGCGAATATGCAGCGACCA
>NZ_DFTS01000031.1:62847-82345 GCF_002383015.1 Idiomarina sp. UBA4206 | reverse complement strand
TCGCGAATATGCAGCGACCAGACATGCGGGACAATATTACGCCAGGAAGATATTTCTATCTTCATGCCTAAGTCCGCCAGTATGGCGGTCATATTGGCAATGGTTTGTTCCAGCGGTAAGTCTTTGCCTTCAATAAAGGTTCTGCTGTCGCTGTCAGGGCGTATGGTCAGTAACGCCTGAGCGTCTTGAGTAATGCTTTCAACCGCTTCAACGTCAAATTCCAGATCATTTTCTATAACGCGCTTAACGGCACAACGCTCAGCTGCCCGAATAATGGCTTTGCGGTCTTTCTCGGAAACATCGGCCGGTAATTCAACCTGAATTTTGAACAACTGCTTGTAGCGGTCTTCCGGGTCGACAACGTTGTTTTGTGAAATGCGGATATTCTCGGTTGGAATATCGCGGGCGTCGCAATACAGACGAATGAAGTGCGCCGCGCACATAACGGAAGACGCCAGAAAGTAGTCAAAAGGGCCGGGGGCGGAACCGTCGCCTTTGTATCGAATGGGCTGATCCGAAATAACCGTGAAGTCATCGAATTTTGCCTCAAGGCGCATATTGTCGAGAAAGTTTACATTGATTTCCATTTAGGGGGCACCGCGGTTGAATAAGTTGACTGCTGTCAGCGAGCAATGGGTGCATTATCCCATTTTTTTACCTATTGATCATTATCCGCGTAGCCGCTGCCAATAGCACTGAAAGGTAATTTCAGGCCAAGCTCAGGAACTTGTATGGCTATCCAGGCCGGAAAGGTATTGCTGTTAGGCCCCGGTAGCACTTCGTATTGGTCCGCCCAGGGGTAACGGGAAGCTGCTTCTTCAATGCGCGAGATCATTCCGGCGGCCTGGGTTCCCGATACCGAGAGTATTTTTTCGGGTTCGGCGCCATACCAGTAGCGGTCAGGGGTTGCTGTTTGATAAACACGCAGTGCCGGACGTCCATGCTCCACACCCCAGCCCACCACTTCGTATACGGTATACTCACTGGCATTTTCTGGTTTCACTGCCAGCCAGGTATGAACGGCAAACCAGCCACGCCAGCCAAACGCATCGGCGGCATAGGCTTCTATGACGGCTTGTTTTTCAATTTCAGGGTCAGGCGCGATACCCGCGGGCTCTCTGGACGCATCTCGCCAGTCGCCTGAGGAACATCCAAAAAGAAGGAGGGCAGTCAATGCTGCCGTTACTATCCTGACCATATTGCTATACCTGCTTAAAAAAGACCTGTTACTTCTACTGGAAAACTAACACAAAGGTTCACACTCGCCTATTGCGGGCATAACTTTTGCTGTCGGTTTTTAATTTATGTATAATTTCAACATAATAATTACAAATCACCTCTATAAATGAAAGGACTACTATGAATAAGAAAGGACTCCTTGGCGGCGTCGGTATTGTCGTTGTCGCTGCTGCTTTAATTGGCCCCCGCTTTGCCGGATCTCAAGTTGAAGACACATTGAAGCAGCACGTCGAGGCATTAAATAATGTGCCTGCCTATACAGCGCAAGTTGTGTCATTTGACAGAGGCTGGTTTGGCTCAACCGCAACCGTCGAGCTGGGCGTTGATTTCAGCGGTGCGTTCCCCGAAGCAGAACAATCTGAAGAGCTTTCTTTTGAGGTGGTTATTGATGTTCAACATGGCCCTGTGCTTACTCAGTTTTCTCCGGGGCTTGGTCTGGCGTCACTTGAGGCCAGCTCTAAAGACGAAGGCTTACGTGAGTTTCTGGACTGGGAAGATGAAACGCCTTTTTATCATATGGTTGGCTCTGTCGGTTTTTCCGGCACCTTTAGCTACAGCGACTCCATTTCTTCGTTTACCTTAGTGCCAAATGACGCCCGCCAGCAGATTTCAGTGTCCCGCTATGAAGGCAGTGGCGAGGTTTCGTCAGACAGCTTCAGCTATGAGGGCGTATTAGAGGGTGCTGAAGTGCTTATGGAAGTTCAGGCTGTCAGCGTTGGTGAGATGAAAGTCCGTACGGAAGCTAAAGGCGACTTGCTCAGTATTATGCAGGGTGGACTTTATGAAAGCGAAATGTCGATGCAGCTTGAAAAGGTTACTGCGCGCTCGCCTGATGATGTCGATTTTTTCAATTTAGAAGAGCTTGATGTCGAGGCTATCAGTGCATTTAGCGATAATGAAAAACACATGAATGTGGATATGAACTATTCGATGAAATCATTTATGTTTGGCGACACTCACCTTGAGAATCTTGTTGTAAACATGGCATTTAATAATCTCGATGCCGAGTTTTTGCGGGCCTACAACCAGACTATGCAAACTATTTATGACCAGGGGCCGGACGAAATGGAGGCGGCAACTGAGAAGTTGGTAAAAGACAGTTTACCGCAACTACTGAAGGCAGAGCCTGAGTTTGTTGTTAGTGAGTTTAGCGGTCAAATGGAACCGGGAAATTTTGAAGGCGACTTATCAGCTAAATTGGTTGGTGTGGCTCAGGTACCTGATAATTTGGATGATATTCGGTTCTGGCTTTCGAGTTTGATTGCCGATGCGTCGCTGACTGTTGATAAACCTCTATTAAAGTGGCTTGCTGAACAACAACTGTTATCAACTATGCGTATGCAGTATCCGGGTGCTGATGAGGCCGAGATGCAGAAAATGGCTGAGCAACAGGCGCCAATGATGATCAACATGTATTTACAGCAGGGCTTACTGACGGAAACTGAAGACGATTACCGCAGTGAGTTCCAAATGGAAGGCGGTGAGGCTATGCTCAATGGTCAAAAAGTTCCGTTAGGAAATATGATGTAAACCAAAGCCGTTCTGAAAAAGCCTCAACGCAGTGAGTTTCGTTGAGGCTTTTTGGTTTTAGGTGACGGTATTACGTTGTTGCCAGCGCGGATCCAGATGTTCATTTTCTGCTAACACTTGCCGCAACTGTTCGGCTGCCTGCCAAATATCCTCGAAGCTGTTATACAGTGGGGTGAACCCAAAACGAATGTAGTTAGGTGCACGGAAGTCAGCAACAACGCCTCGTTGAATTAAAGCCTGGCAGAGACCGTAAGCATGCTCGTAGTGATAAGACAGTTGGCTGCCTCGTTCGCTTCGTTGCTCTGGAAAAATAGGCTGCAGTACGTCATCAAGGTCATGAGTCTTTAATAACTGATGAAACACATCGGACAGTTGTAGCGACTTTTCTCTTAGCTTTTCTAAGCTAACGCCTTTAAAAACATCCAGCGCGGCGTCCACGGCTGACATAGCCAGAACCGAAGGTGTTCCGGTAAGCATCTGCTGTATACCCGCAGCCGGTTCGTATTCCGGTGAAAAGTCGAAGGGCCTGGCGTGACCAAACCAGCCACTTAAGGGTTGGCTCATGTTTTTGTGGTGCCGTTTTGCTGCGTAGATAAATGCGGGAGCACCGGGCCCTCCGTTCAGGTATTTGTAGGTGCAGCCGACCGCAAAATCCACTTGCCAGTCATCCAAATGAACGGGCATAGCACCGGCACTGTGTGCTAAATCGAGAATTACCAGAGCGCCGTTTTCGTGCGCATTGGCGACCAACTGCTTTGCGTTAATGCGTCGGCCGGTCCGAAAGTTCACTTCGGTTGCCAGCACCAGAGCGGTTTTGCTATTTATGTGCTGTTCAAGCTCGCTTTCGTCAACGAGCTTCAATTGGCAGCGATGCTGCCCTAAAAACTGAGCAACACCCTGAACCATATATAAGTCGGTAGGGAAGTTGTCTTTTGTCGACAGAACAACAGTGCGCTCAGAGTCCTGCGTCTGAACGATGGTCAGCGCAGCGGTGAGTGCTTTGAATAAATTGACCGATATTGAGTCGCAGCAAATGGTTTGCTCTGGTTCGGCCCCTATTAAATGCGCAATTTTTTCACCAACGGTTTGCGGCAAGTTCACCCAGTTATGGTCGTTCCAGCTATTGATAAGATCTTGTGACCATTGTTGTTGTATAACGTTCTGCAAGCGAGTTTCTGTTGCTTTGGTCATTATTCCTAAAGAATTGCCGTCCAAATAGACTTTATTCTCGGGTAACTGAAATTGTTCGCGGTGCTTTGCGAAAGGGTCAATGATGTCAAGTTCTTGTATGTCGGTAAGGTTCATGGATGAAGCTCGTTGTTCAGGCGTTTAATAATGGCTTTCCATGCGCTTGAGTGTGGGTGTATCAGGTCAAAATGGCCGACACCTTCCAGTATCTCTGTTTCTACGTCAATATTGTGAGTTTGGCTCAGTGGCACAATACGGTCGGCATCTCCCTGAATTAACCAGGTATTATCGTGCAGTTTTTGGGTTCTTGGACTGGCCTTCTGGTAATCACTGGTATTTTCGTAGGCGGTTTTCATTAAGTTTAAAGCCGCGCGGTTACAACTACCATCGGTTTGCGTGTAACTGACCATGTCGGTAATGGCAGCAAGGCCAATCACAACGTTAATGTTAGGCGATGCAGGAGTGTCATTTGCAGTGGCCAGCAATGCAAGGTGCCCGCCTGCAGAGTGCCCCATAACAGCGCTGGGTCGGCCATTAAGCTTGTCGCCAATAAAGTCGATAGCGGCTTCTACGTCGTTTAAGCTCGCTGGCCAGTCACCGCCTTCTTGGCCTAAACGGCGATACTCTATTGACCACACATTAAAGCCTGCGTTTCTTAATGCATTGCTGGCGGGGGTGGTGTGAGTAATGTCGTAGTCTTTTAGCCAGCAGCCACCGTGAATAAAAATAACGTTAGCGGCTGAGTCTGAATGTTCGCGCGTGCTCCAGAACTGGATAAACTGTGAAGTCTGCTCTCCGTAAGAGTAAGTTTTTGTCGGGCCTTCACTGTTAAGGGCGAGCACCTCATTAAAGGTAACTTGTTTAAGGAGCTCTTTGTTGTCTGCGCTGGCATCAGAAACGCCAAAAATGAAGAGCAGCAACAACAAGGTCTTGGGTAACATGAAGAGCACTTTCACAACGATACCACCACTGTATTCTCGGGTTACAAATGAGGTGAAAGACCATACAAGCATTTTTGAGCTGACTCAATAAATACTTGATTAATTGCTACAGATATCATTCCGGCTTATTTTGAGTTAACCCTAGTTGCTGCACCGCTGTGCGCACATCCTGGCCGGATGTTTCCTGAAATACCTGCAAATCAAATTGCGGCAGTATGGCAAACAAGTGATCAAAAATATCAGACTGTATGCCTTCGTAGGTTTCCCATGCTGTGTCATTGCTAAAGCAATAGATTTCAATAGGTAAGCCCTGAGGGCCAGGGCTCAGCTGCCTTACCATTAATGTCAGCCCTTTATGCACGTCAGGTCTGTTACTAAGGTACTGTTTCACGTAGGCGCGAAAGGTACCAATATTTGTCACCTGTCGGCCATTAATTGGATCTGCTCCGGTTTGCTCAAGGCTAGAGTTCCACTCTGAAATATCTTTCTCTTTTTGCTCCAGATAGTCGTTAAGCAAGGAGAAACGCTTAAGCTTTTTCTTCTGCTCGTCGGACAAAAAATGAATGCTGTTCTGGTCAATATACAAGGCGCGCTTTATACGGCGTCCGCCACTTTCCTGCATACCGCGCCAGTTTTTAAAAGACTCAGAGATAAGGCGTTTGGTCGGGATGTTAGTGATGGTTTTATCCCAGTTCTGAACCCGTACGGTATGAAGTGCGATATCAATGACATCGCCATCGGCATTTAGCTGTGGCATTTCTATCCAGTCGCCAACCCGAATCATGTCGTTAGAGGAAAGCTGAATGCTGGCAACCAGTGACAGTATCGTGTCCTGAAAGACCAGCATAGCAACAGCACCCATGGCACCAATTCCCGAAAGCAGAATAACCGGTGAACGGTCAAGTAGTGACGCTATGATGAGAATGGCGGCAACAACGTAAACCACAATTTTTGCTATTTGCAGATAACCTTTAATGGGCTTTTCATGCGCGTCGGGCTGACGGTTGTATATTTCATTAACACTGGTCATGGCGGCGCTGAATGAACGCGCCAGAGTCAATATTAAGTAAGCAATACTGATGTTACGTATGACTGTGGTAACGGTTTCAGGTAGGTCGGGTACCAGATAAATGCCGGCGGACAATACCAAAGCAGGAACAACCTGAGCCAGACGGTGCACAATAACCCGAATGCCAACGCCTGGGTCGCTGCCTAACTCTGTTTGTGACAGTAGTCGCGAAACACCACGTAATAAAACTTGCTGAGTGATGAGCTGGGATATCCAAACGGCAACTGCCAGAATAACACAGGCGCTAATGGTATAAGCCCAGGGTTGGGAGGCCGCCCAGTCATGAAACCACTGAGGGTAATCCAGTTCCATCATAGTTTTTGTTCCACCGCTGCTTTTAAGTCCTTTCTAAAGCCTAAAATGAATACAACTTCTGCCACCACAAATAAGGGACCAATTGCTAAACCCATAATGTCATCAACAAAAGCGGGCTTTCTGCCCTCAAAATAATGGCCAATGAATTGGAAGATCCAGCCGACTACGAATAGGCCAATGCCCCAACTAAGCCAAAACATTGTTGGTAAAGCTGCAATGTCCCGGCCAATGGCTAAAGACAGCCATAGCAGCACGGTCATGAGTAGCCCAAGCTTAATATCAAGCCGAATATAAAAAATAACAGCGGCTAAAACAACCAGACTGGCCGGGGTGATCAACAGATAATCCAAAGGTAGTGCAGGTCGAGACAAGAGACTAATGATACCAACGACAATCATAGGAATGCCGACAATGTGGGTCGCCACATTCTTACGATTACGATGATAAGCCGCATACTGCGCTAAGTGATCAACGATGTTTTTCATAGGTTTTGCCAGTTGGTGCCTAAATAGAAGGTTAGATTGCTACGCGTGGGGCTTGATGTCAATGAAGTAAGCGCCTTTGCCATACCTAACTTTCTATTGCTCAGCCGTTAACTTACCGCTAACCTAAAGCCTTTATTTTTATTAGGTATTAAATAGGGGAAGTTCGGTGGCGTTTGATTACGGTTCGATTGATCTGGGGTTAAAGAACCCGTTTAAAACCGAAGGATTGGTGACGAGTGTTCGCGGTGTGGTGCAATCGTTGTTTGGCATTTATTTACTGGTAGCAGGTGCCGGGGCCGTTAAGCCCGATGCAATTACAGGCTGGGTATTAGCTATCTTCGGGCTGTTATTGCTGGCTGGCGGTATTAAAGTGCTGAGTGGCGGTATTATGGCTATGCTGCGCTACTTTGTTGGTCGTAACCATCCAACATCACTGGCACGCAATTTTAGTAAGTCTGAACGCAGCACAGCGCAGGAAGAGTCGCGTTACGTTGCTTATAACGATCAGGCATTGGAAGAAATGCTGATGGGTCGTAAGAACAGTACCTTTATAGAGCCAAAAGGCTTGTTGGCGCGCATTGCTCACACGGTATTTCCCAAGTTGCTGTTTATGCCTTACCCCATTCGAAACATGGCGCAGCGTTTGTTAGGTGCGTGGGTGCGTACTCTGACTGCAATGGTTGCCTTTGGTTTTGCTGCCTTTGTTTCTCTGGCTGGGTTTGCCGGTGACGCTGGTGTACTTGCGTTCCCGGTTTATACTGTATTGTTAACGCTGTATATCATGCATGTATGGAAGGCTGCAGGCCAGGCTATATCGCGCGGAGCAGAGCAGTCTATTGATTCAATGGGTAGTGGCGATTTGGTTAAAACTATAGCCTTTGCGCTGCTTCTACCGGTTGTTGTAGGTCTGGTTGTTGGATGGTGGATGAACGCCGCAAATTTAACCGCGGCTGCAATTGAGCAACAGTTTGCGGCGTTACCAAACTTTCATGCCGGTTGGTATCTATTGAGCATTTTTGTCGGTGCTATTGTTTGTACGTTAGTAACCGTGGTGCTGTTGAAAAAACGCTTAGCCGATGCGAACCCGGTTTCCGAAGTTTCAGAGCTACGCGAAAACTGGCAGGAGTCAGTACACCCTAAAGAAATCTTTATTAATTTGGATAATCTGGTAATGGCGAACCGTCGTTACCGCGAAGTACCTAACCGGGTCTATCGTGAGCTTGATCCTAACTTGCAGGAACAAGTAGACGGTAAAGGCGCATTCAGCGGTGAGATGATTCAGGAAGTGCAGCCACGAGTTAAACCTATGGGGTTGGGCGCTTTATTTGAAAAATCCCGCCTGGTGAGTTTGTTGTTGGGTAACAGCCTGTTCATTGTTGGTGTGCTTTTCACTTTCTTTTTAGCTTATGCCACGGTGGATGTGGTGAAACTGCTGGATAGCATGAACTACCGGTTATCAGAGAATACGGCTTACGCTGACTTAATGGCTCTGGCTGGTGTTGCCATGACGGCTATTCACTTCTTGCTTATCGGTTATGTGTTACGCGCCTTTGCGCGGTTAGCGGCAAATATTGCGCATCTGTTCTATGCTGAAATTCAGTTTGAATCAATGCTTATCTACTTTAAGTGCGAAGGTACTTTCACCGAATCTAAAATATCAACTGGTGCGGGTATTCACGACAGTACCCGTTCCGAAAACACCTTAGTACGCAGCAGTATCACTCCCTGGGTTATTGTCTCTCGTATTGTGTCGACAACTTTTGCGGCTACAGGAATGAAAAACCTGGAACACCCTCGACACATTCTGGAAATGCATAAATCGGACGATGAAATGGCATCAATTCGCAACGATGTCATCGACTTCCTTAAAGATCGTGAGTCTATTGCTTCTATTACCAGCAACAGAGACTTAGGTAATGCCTCCCAGATACATCAGCTAAATGAGCAGACACGCGCAATTCCTGCAAGTCAGGAAAAGTTGCAGCAAAACAAACCGCAGGCTTCGGACGAAGAAGCGGCGGGTTACTTGCGACAGCAAGAAGAACTCGACTCAAACGACGAAACTGAAAAGGAGCGTTGATTCTAATCAATTAAATGGTCAGGCGAGTTAGCGCTCGCCTGGCTTTGCTACCAAGGTCGTAGTGCACCGCCATAAAGTTTCATAGAAACTGTTCGATAAATATACATGGTTTGTTGCGTTGTTTACGCCTTATGGAAGCGAAAAAATGTCCACAGTTGATGTGAAACCACCTTTACTAATAACGGTTTTAGCGATAGTTGCCAGTTTAATCGTTACCTCGTTTGTCCCCTGGCTTTGGCTTCAACTCTGCCTGCAGTCTTTATTGTTCATTGGTTTAAGCGTTTTTTATATTAGCTACTTGCGGCGAGCCCAGGCTCCTTTTGATGAGCCTGAAGATACCGACGACAGCACCGACCACCTTGCTGAAAACTCCGGAAAGAATGCTATTGCAACGGCCGAACTCAGCTTTGCTATTACCCGTTTTAAGACTGTACTGGCCGATATTGTAGAGCGCCTGGAAGAGAGCGTCGATAACTCGTCCCGGGTGAGTGAGAGGGCTCAGGGAATAGAGACTTTCTCGTCGGAAGTTGCGGTTGCTGCTGAGCAAACTAAGCAGATAAGTCATGAAGGCAGAGAACGAATAAAGCAGCTGACCCACGAAATTGATCTCGTTGTATCAGACAGCCGGGGAAGTGCCGAAGCAGTTAAGGGCCTGCAGGAGAAGGCCAGTGACATTCGCAAAGTGACTCAGGTTATTGACAGTATTGCCGAACAAACCAACTTGCTGGCGCTTAATGCGTCAATAGAGTCGGCTCGTGCAGGCGAGCATGGCAGAGGCTTTGCGGTCGTTGCTGATGAAGTGCGAACGCTGGCGGGAAGAACCTCGGATGCTACCGTAGAAGTCAGTAATCTGGTAGAGGCGATTCATACCGAAACGACTGCTGCTGTCAAAAATATCGAGCATTTATCAAAGCACATTGAGCAGCAGTCTGAGACCACCGCGGGCATTGTTGAGCAGCTGGCTAGCATTGTTGAGCAAGCAGAAACCGTCGAGCAACAACTGCAGAAAATAACGGCATTAATGGGAGAAAACGCTCAGGATCTTTCCCGAAACGGCGAGCTGCTGCATTCGGTTAATTCGGACCTGTCGGAACAGTATCAGCAACTTGATGATGTCAGTGGTCAGGCAGAGCAACTGGAAATGCAGTCGGAACAGTTATTTGCGCACTTGGTTGAGAACGACGCCGACGCAGAGCATAGAGTTATTTACAAAGCCGCGACGGATGCGGCACAGCAAATTGAACAGCGTTTAGAGCAGGCGCTCGAGCAGGGTGAGCTGACATCCTCTGAGTTGTTCTCAAAAAACTATGAACCCGTGCCGGGGACAGATCCGGTAAAATACAGAACCGCTTACACAGAGTTTTTCGACAGTGTATTGCCCGCTATTCAAGAATCGGTTCTGAAGCGTCACGAACATATTGTCTACGCTATCGCGACTGATCCGAATGGGTATGTCGCCCGACATAATGACGCCTTTAATAAACCATTAACCGGGGATCCAAACAAAGACTTGGTCGGTAACCGTTCTCGTCGATTGTTTAATGATAAAACCGGTGCGCGTTGCGGAGCCCATACACAAGCGTTATTGTTACAGACGTACAAGCGCGACACGGGCGAGGTTATGCACGATTTATCGGTACCTGTCTATGTGAATGGAAAGCATTGGGGAGGTTTCCGTATCGGCTACAAACCTTTGTAACTGAAAAATAGGCAAGAGAGTTGTATGTCACACGATACCATTGCAATAAATAGAGAACGTCAGGATTTAAGTGGGTTGGAAGCTGTTTGGCTATTTGGTTATAGGTCACTCATTTACAAAGTTGACTTTCCTTATCTCGAAAGGGCGCCCGCCTCTATTGAAGGCTGGTCGCGCCGCTTCTGGCAAGGCTCGCATGACCATCGTGGTACGCCGGAAGCTCCGGGTAGAGTGCTCACCTTAATTGAAACGCCGGGTGAAGTTTGTACTGGTATGGCCTATAAAGTATCGCCGGATGTGTTTGAGCATTTGGATCATAGGGAGAAAAACGGTTACCTGCGTTTTACCACGGCAATGACGTTTCGCGATGGCTCTCAGAACGAAGGTCTGGTTTACATTGCAACAGAAGAAAATGAAGCGTTTCTTGGTGCTGCCCCTGAATCTGAAATAGCCCAGCATATTGCCCGTGCATCGGGACCCAGTGGCCCCAATGCCGAGTACCTGGTAAAGCTGCAACTGGCGCTACAGCAACTGGGTGTGAATGACCCACATATTACTCAGATTTATGAGGCCTTAGTAGAAGACTAAATCAGTCACTGCTAAAAACATCATCAGCGGCCTGAGGTAGCTTATAAAGCTGCCCTTGCCAGTAATGGCAGCCAAACTCTTTGAGTTTATCAAGTTGGGCCTGATTCTCTACGCCAACTGCCTGTACTTCTAAGCCTAACTCGGTGGTCATGCGTATAACTGCTTTGACCAGGTTTCGTGAGCGTTCGTTGGTATCAAGGTCGCGGATAAACTCACGTTCAATTTTAATTTTGCTGACCGCCATAGTTTTCAAATGCAGCATACTGCCTATGCCCTTACCAAAACGGTCGATAACCAGCGTAATACCTAATTCGTGCAGTTGTTCAATAATCTCGAGCGTATTCGGCAGAGGTTCGCTTAAGCTACTCTCGCTTAAATCGAATTCAATTTTAGCTAAAAGCTTAGGGTTTTCTTTATTTAACCTGTTCATGGCCTGGTAGAGCCGCTGTGATATTTGCTCAGTGGCCAAATTAATGGCTATTTTACCTGGCGTAATATTCTGCTGTTGCCACCTTTCAACCTGGGCTACAACGTTTTCGATGACCCAAATACCCAAAGTGTCTAACATGCCGTTAGCGTCAAACTGGGGAAGGAATTTTTCAGGGTGTAAGGTACCAAGTTCTGGGTGTTCCCAACGCAACAAAGCCTCAACACCGACGACCTGCTTATCCATATTGAGCACTGGCTGATAGACCAGTTGCATTTGCTCACTTTGAAGAACGCTATGTACATCTTCCTCTAGCTGAATTTCATCGTAAGAGCGGTTCTCAAGTTCTTGTTTGAAGTAAGCCTGGTTTTCATTCTGCTGGTCTTTAGCTGAGTTCATTGCCAAATTAGCCTGAGCTAAGAGCTTTCCGCTATCGTGCCCGTCTAAGGGGTAAACGCTGGCACCAATACTGGCTGTTAGTTGAACTTGCTGATCATCACTGGTCAGCCCAAAAGGGCGCTCGTAGGCTTTTTGAATTTGTAAGATAATATTCTGAATATCGATGTATTCGACAATGTGATTCAGCACAATAGCGAACTCGTCACCACCCAGATTGTATAGTTTAGTGCCAAAAGGAGTGACTTCTTTTAGCCTTTGGGTCAGGCGCTGTAAAATTTTGTCGCCAATGTGATGACCGTATTTGTCGTTTACCTGATGAAAATGATCGACGTTCATGACTAACACTGCAGCGAGGCGATCGCTGGGCAACTCATCCAGCAGTCTGGACAAATCTAATGCCAATGAATTGCCGTTAGGTAGCCCGGTTAAGTCGTCAAAAAATGCTAACTTCTGTAACTGCCGCTGTTGCTGTTTCATTCGGGTTACATCGCTTAATGTAGCGGTATAAGTCGCTTCTTCAGAAAAGCCTGAAACGGCCTCTCTAATTGTCAGAACAGCGGAGTAACGTTTTTTCTCTGCGTTACGGCCAACAATTAAAATGCTTTGGTTACAAGGGAAGTTACTGTCAAGATCGTCGATATCTGTAGCGGTGAAAAGCTCCTCTAACTTTGAGTTAACACACTGAGCTTCGGTTAATCCGGAAATTTCGGTAAATGGAGCATCCACGCTAATGACTTTGCGGTGCTTATTGAGCAAGGCAATACCAGATAAGACCCCATGTTCTGAGAGCTCGCCAGCTTTGCCGTTTGAGTTATCAACATAATCGGCTGAGATATTGGTCCATGAACCCTGAAAGCTTAAAGGGCGTCTGTTGGTGCGGCGTAATTCGTCCCGTACCCACACGTAGTGGCCTTGTTTATGACGGAAGCGATACTCGTAAACGAATTGGTCTTCTTCAAGGCTTCGTAAAATGGTTTTCTTGGCTAACTGTGTATCGTTAGGGTGGATATTGCGTAACCACCAGCCTGGCGCTTTCACCTCCTCGGGTGAGTAGCCCATAATGCGTTCACAATTTGGGCTGACCCAGTCAATGCGAATGCCTGAGTCCAGTGAACGCAGTTCGTAATGAATGGTAGGGCTGTTCCCAAGATAGTTATAAAGCAGTTCGCGAGATTTTTTTAGTCTTAAAACCCAAATACGAGTAAAGAAAAACAGAAAAAACACAGATAAAACGACAAAGCCCCAGGGTTTCCACCGGTTCATAAGGTTTTGGGTATCGGTTTCTAACGTTAAATTCTGAATTAGGGCGCTGGATCCAATCTCCCAAACTATAGCTGCAACTATGTAGGCTATTACCAGAATAACTTCCGGGCGCTTGAAAAACGGTCGGCGCCACTTATGCTGAGTTGTTAACTTCATTTTGTCTTTCATTATCTTATCCGGGCCCAGGGTATATCAGCCTTTTTCAGCGACTTACTTAGAATCGATCCTTGTAGTTCCTCACATCCTATTTGTTTTAACAGAAGGAGTTTAGCGCGGTCATTAATGCCTGTGGCTATGGTGGTTAAACCGCGAGCTCTCGCCATTTTGACCATAGACGCTAACTCTCGTTTTTTGTCACTGTGCGACGTTGCTTTTTGTACCAACTCTTCAGAGAGTTTTACGGCATCTACGGGTAGTACAAAAAGTGACTGAATGGTCGAACGACCCTCTCCAAAATGTGAAGCTATGACGTTACAACCAACGCTTCTTAAACGCTCCAGATACCGTTTCGACTTATCAGACAGTGACATTAGAGCACGTTCGCTCACTTCAATATAAACTTGCCGCGCAGGAAACTTAGAGTCCTGTAGCTCGTGTGCCAGAACGTTTAGCACAATAGGGTCGACAATATCATTAATAGTGATATTAATAGAAACTCGCACTATGACTTTTTGTTTTAGCCAAGTTTTCAAGTCTTTAAAGGTGCGTTGAATCATCCAGGATGTGAACTGCTGGGTTAACGAAGCTTCCTCTATCATGGGCTTGAACTCTTCTAAATTCATGCCGCCACGTTTTGGGTGCACCCATTTTGCCGATATTTCCAGAACGGAAAAGTAACCCGTATTGGTGTTAAGGCGGGGCTGGAAGTAAAGCTGAATGTCATTATTCTTCATGGCCTCGCTAAACTGACGAGAGAACGTCACCTCTTCAATTTGGTCTATCGCGTTATCATTTTGTTCCAAAAATGAAAACTGCTGTTTTTTCTGAAAGGCATTAAATGCATGTGCCTGAGCTTCATCGAACACTTTTTGATGGTCTTCTTTAAGCTGGTCTTTTTTGACCCGGAGTACACCTGCTGCACTATCCATTTGGTACGAAACGCCGTCGACCACTATCGGCTTTTCTAAAAAGCTTTCAATTTTGCTCTGCAGCTCTTTGGTATTCTCTTCTGCCTCTGCGCTAACGCCAACGAGTTCATTTTTCGACGTTTGCCCAACGTGAACCTGGTCGCCAAGTAGCTTTTTCAATTGTATTGCCATTTGTTTGACCAGTTCATTGGCTTTTTCAGTGCCTACTTGCTGCTGAATTTTCTCCATATTCTGCAAGCGAAAGTTGAAAATATCGATAAGGTCGTCCGGAGCTCCGTCCTTACTGTGACCAATAGTTTCTAGCTGTTCCAGTAAGGCATTAATGTTAGGCAAGTCTGTGCCCTGATATTTGAACTTCGCACTTTTTTCCGCGCCATTAAGCTCTTTTACGACTCTTGCAATAATGCCGGCGATAGTGGCAATGAAAGTGAAAGCCAGTAAGCGAAGGATCCAGCCGCCGGCAATTTCGTTACTGCTTATTAATGAATCAGAAAAAGAAAATGGGCTCAGTAAAACACCGCACATGAACCCAGCCAGTGCGCCAATACGGGGGCCAAGTAGAAGTCCGGTTAATACTAAAGGAAAGTAAAGTAAATGCTCGTACAGGCTTGGAAGTCCACCGGTCATTTCAATAACCCGGATAAAAGCAGCAATAAATATCGCCAATACAAACCCAATAAACACCTGTTTTTCGGCGTTCATCTTTGTAAAGTTAATCAAACTTTCTTTGCACCAAGTGGCAAAGCTGTATGGATCTTCCGATTTAGGCATTTATTCTTATCAGTTGTGATAAATTAAGCAGTTAGCTATGTTGAGATTGTTATCTAACGGGAAGTCTGTCAAGTCTTTACGCAAAGAATTACTAATGCCAAGGAAGCAAGTATGCGGGAATCATTAGAAAGACGTTCATTTTTACTGACGCTGGCACTTGTCAGCATTGCCTTTGCCTGGGTACTTATACCTTTTTGGGCTGCTATTTTTTGGGCTTGTGTCGTTACGGTAATTTTCTCGCCGTTGCAGCAACGGTTGAAGAACAAGTTTGGAGACAAGCCTAACCGGGCAGCGCTTGTTACGCTGCTAATTGCACTTGTTATTGTTGTCATCCCGGTACTGGGAATTTCGTATTCATTCGTGCAAGAGGGCGTTAGTTTTTACCAGCGACTGGATGAAGGCAAAATCAATCCAGGAAAACTTTTTGATGAAATTCAGACTGCTTTCCCAATCATTAATGATCTTCTTGCTCAGTTCGATATTAAAGCCAGCGATGTGCGAGATAAAATATCCTCGACAGCCGTTAGCGGTAGCAAGTTTTTAGCGGAAGAAGCACTGAGCATTGGTCAAAACACATTTTCTTTTCTGATTAGCCTGGCTTTAATGATTTACCTGACTTTTTTCCTGCTAAGGGACGGACACCGTTTAATTAACTTGATGGTTAAGGCATTACCTCTGGGAGATGAACGGGAGCGTAAGCTATTTACTAAGTTTGCGGAAGTAACACGCGCGACGGTCAAAGGGAACTTGGTGGTTGCGATTGTTCAGGGGGCGTTAGGCGGTATTATCTTTGCGTTGCTTGGCATTCCGGGCGCTTTACTTTGGGGTGTTGTGATGGCGTTCTTGTCACTCATTCCTGCAGTGGGTGCCAGCCTGGTCTGGCTACCTGTGTCTATTTATCTATACGCGACAGGAAGCTGGATAGCCGCGACCATACTCGTTGCTTACGGTGCAATTGTTATTGGTCTGGCCGATAATGTATTACGCCCAATTTTGGTTGGCCGCGATACAAAACTGCCGGACTACTTAGTGTTGTTTTCCACTCTGGGTGGTTTGTCTCTATTCGGAATTACCGGTTTTGTATTAGGGCCGCTTGTTGCAGCCCTGTTCCTGGTCTTCTGGGATATCTTTATGACGGAATTTAACGCGGACTCTTAAAGCTGAGGCCGTGAATACCCGCCAACGCGCCCTTTAGGTGATAATACCCACTGCCAGAGTTGGATATCACGGGCGCGGAAGGCTCCGGCGCAAGATAGTAAGTAGTATTTCCACATACGGTAAAACTCATCATCAAATTGCGATTTAAGCTCCGGCCAGGCCTTATCAAAATTCTCAAACCAGGCCATTAGGGTTTTATCGTAATCAGCCCCAAAGTTGTGAAAGTCTTCGCAGACAAACTTTTCTTCCAGCGCGGTGCCAATTTGTGAAATAGAAGGCACTTCGCCATTAGGGAAAATGTATTTACTGATCCATGGGTCAGCTGCTGTGTCGCTGACATTTTTGCCTATCGTGTGAAGTAAAAACAGACCGTCTTCTTTAGTGCAGCGCAGGGCTACATCCATATAGTCGTCATAGTTTTTCTGGCCTACGTGCTCGAACATGCCCAGGCTGATAACCCGATCAAACTGCTCATCAAGCTCACGGTAGTCTTGTAATCGAAACTCGACAGGCAGGCCTTTACAGCGCTCTTCACCCAATGCAACTTGTTCTTTAGATATAGTAACGCCAACGCATTCAACGCCGTAATTTTCAGCAGCGTATTGCATAAAACTGCCCCAACCGCAGCCTATATCAAGCACTCGCATACCGGGTTTCAGGCCTAACTTTTTACAGCAAAGCTCAAGTTTGTGCCGTTGCGCTTCATCGACATCTTTCGCTTTTTCCCAATAAGCACAGGTATAAACCATGCGTTCGTCAAGCATAGCTGAGTACAAGTCGTTGCCCATATCGTAATGGTGCTGTCCAACTTCCCAGGCTTTCGACTGACTTTGTAGATTGAAAATGCGGCTTTTCAGAGAGTGAAAGATAAGGCGTGCGGGGTTTACTTTGTCTTGAATGCCCGACCGCAAAAGCTTGAAAAAAAACTGATCAAGAGACTCGGCATCCCATAAGCGTGCCATATAGGATTCGCCAAGACCCAGGTTGCCACGCGACAAAGCCTGATCAAAAACGGTTTCATCGTGTATTTGCATGTCCCAGGCCCGATTGCCGTTAATGCGAATATCTGCCTGAGCTAAAAGTTCTTCAACATACTCTCGTGATGTCGACATAATTGTCCGCCCATTCATGAAATTGATGGCATAAAACCGTATCAAGAACGGGCGGGCCTGGCAATATGACGTCGGTATTGCTACTTCTGCGAAGTAAACTCCGGATAAGCCTCAACGCCACAGTCAACCTGATCTAAGCCTACGTATTCCTGTTCTTTCGTCACGCGAATACCTACGGTCAGCTTGAGTATAGTCCAGATGATAAAGCTACAGGCAAAGACCCAACCGAAAATTGTGGCAACGCCGGCGAACTGAATCATAAAGCTGGCGCTGGAGTCAGTTATGGGCACTAGCAGGGTACCGAATATACCCACGACACCATGTACCGAAATGGCCCCAACCGGGTCGTCAATGTGCAGCTTATCCAGAGCAATAATTGACAACACAACAATGAGTCCGGCGACAAAGCCAAAAACACTTGCCTGCCAGGGTTCGGGAGTAACGGGTTGTGCAGTTATGGCGACTAAACCGGCTAAAGCACCGTTTAGTATCATAGTCAGGTCGGCTTTTTTCCAGAGTAACTTGGTAAACAGCAGTGCCGCTATTGTTCCTGCTGCTGCCGAGGTGTTGGTATTGACCATAGCGCGTGCAATGGCGTTGGCGTCATCAACTGAGCCCAGGGCTAACTGTGACCCGCCGTTAAAACCGAACCATCCGAACCAGAGAATAAAAGTACCCAGTGCGGCGAGAGGCATGTTTGAACCCGGTAAGGCATTAATACTGCCGTCACTCAGGTATTTGCCAGAGCGGGGACCCAGCAATATGACCGCCGCCAGTGCTGCTGATGCCCCGGTTAAGTGAACAATACTGGAGCCGGCAAAATCGACAAACCCCCAGTTTGCTATCATGCCGCCGCCCCAGGTCCACAAGCCCTGAACCGGGTAAATAAATGCGCTGAGTACCACACAAAAAACTAAAAAGCTCATGAGCTTCATTCGCTCTGCTACGGCGCCGGAAACAATGGACATAGCGGTTGCAACAAACACAACCTGAAAGAAGAAGTTTGCATCGGCGGCGTAAGTAGGGGAAGGATCCGGGTACATGACTTTATAACCAATGGCTAAATAAGTAATACAGGCAATGGAGTAGAGAGCAATATTTTTGGTCAGAATTTCAGTGGTGTTTTTGGCTCTTACCAGGCCTGCTTCTAGCATTGAAAACCCGGCTGCCATCCACATGACCAGCGCGCCGCAAACAAGCAGATAAAAAGTATCGAGGGCAAAAGTGAGTTGCTGTAAATCTTGTGCTTCCATGGGGGACTCCTTAAAGAGCGTCTTTGTCAGTTTCACCGGTACGTATGCGAACGCAGTGCTCAAGTGGCAGAACAAATATCTTTCCGTCTCCGATATTGCCGGTATGAGCCGCTGCGCTAACAACTTCCAGCGCCCGTTCAAGGGTTTCATCGGGAAGCGCCAGTTCTATTTTCATTTTGGGAAGAAAGTCGACCTGGTACTCGGCTCCTCGATACAGCTCGGTATGGCCTTTTTGCCGGCCAACACCACGAACTTCGGTTACAGTTAAGCCGGAGCAGCCAATTTCAAACAAAGCCTGCTTTACATCCTCCAGCTTGAAAGGTTTGATTAACGCAACGAGCATTTTCATGAGGCTTCCTTATTAAAAGATTGTTAAGCAACCTTCTAATTCAGGAAATGTGCCAAAGATTAATTTGTTGATATTTATGGATAAATAGAATTTCGATGAGAGCTCTGCACAAAAAACGTGCGCAACCTCTGTGCACTGCACCAAAAGTGCTATTGAACCCAGACCTTACAGGGGAGATACTATTTACCTACAGTAATGCAGGATGAAAGGTGCAGTAGCATGAAACTTGGAGCACGGCAGAGCGACCTTATTGGTGAGACAGATCTGTTACGGATACCATCGCTGTCTGATTTAACCGGGTGCGATATCTTTATTAAGTGCGAGTTTCAGAACCCGGGAGGCTCAATAAAAGATCGTGCTGCTAAACAGCTCATTGACGACGCTATGCAGCGCGGCGAACTTAAGCCGGGTATGACCGTAGTGGAAGGTACTGCCGGCAATACTGGCATTGGCCTCGCGGTTGTTGCTAAGTCCTATGGGCTGAACATGCTGGCGGTTATGCCTAATGATCAGACACCAGAAAAAGAACGGATGATACGCCTGCATG